>JAFDHR010000295.1 GCA_019308645.1 Deltaproteobacteria bacterium | reverse complement strand
AAAAGATCTTCTTGATAGTTATGAACGGGGGGAATGGAAATCCGTTAAGAATCTTGAAGAAGAAATTGAAAAACATAGAGGGTACGCTCGTCAGACTTTAAAAAAAGACAAGCGCATAAATATCCGAATCTCATCCATGGTGCTTGAAGAACTTCAGACAAGGGCTGTTGAAGATGGCATGCCTTATCAAAGTCTAATATCCAGCATTCTGCATCGATTTGTAACTGGACGGCTTATTGAAAAATCAAGGTCGAAAAAGTCATTTGAGCATGACGTGTAAATGCTGACGCATTTTCACGCATCTCAATTCTATGTTCGCTTTTAAAATGAAAGTTCGCTTTTAAAATGAAAAAGCGCCTTCAGCCTTGCAATTTGATATAAATTGCCATATTATCTTACCAGTAAGATTTCAACGCATTTAACAGGAGGTGCATCATGGCAAATGTTTCAACAACAAAAATGTCATCTAAAGGACAAATTGTCATTCCCGACATTATTAGGAAACAGCTAAATTTGAAACCAGGCTCTCAATTCGTAGTCGTCGGGGATAAAGATGTCGTTATACTAAAAAATATATCGCCTCCAGCCCTTGATGAATTTGGCGCTCTTATTGCTGAGGCTAGAAGGAAAGGGAAAAAAGCCGGTTTAAAAAAGAATGATATCTTGGATGCTGTTAGAACTGCTCGCGGGAAAACGAAATGAAAATTGTCCTTGATACCAATGTGTTTATATCTGGAATTTTTTTCAGTGGCCCTCCTTCTCAAATTTTACAAGCATGGAAAAATAAAAAGCTACAGATCATACTCTCGCAAGATATCCTTGATGAATACCATCGTGTTGCTGAGTCTTTATCATCAAAATACCCCAAAATAGACATTTTTCAAATTATTGCATTAGTTACGGTCCATGGGCAGTTCGTCGATACAAAAGAGCTTGATATAACAATATGTGAAGATCCTGGCGACAATAAATTCATAGAATGCGCAATAGCCAGCGACACTAAAATAATTGTCAGTGGTGATAAGCATCTATTAAAAATAACAGGATATCAAGGAATTATTGTTTTTAAACCTCGGGAATTTGTTGATCGCTATTTGAATTAACATCGCTAAAGCGAACAAATCGTTGAACATGGACGCCTAATTCCATGCGGCTTTCAACGAAAGTAATACGCATGGCATTTTAATGTTCGCAAAGGCCTAAACAGGCAACCGGCACCAGTTAACTCCGCATTCGGCTTTGCCTGCTGACTCGGAGGTACCAGTATGAAAATACTACAGACAGTCCCAATCATATTGTTATTTTTGGTATTCGCTGCCGACGTAATAATCGGCATTTTTTTTTGATCCGCCATTTATCCTAACGAAAATGGTATTAATAATCCTATCCATTTTCGGTGTAGGCCAAAATATCAGTTTAGTAATGCTGGGAACAGCACTATGGTGGATAGCTACTTTGGGTGGATTTGGGGTAGTCCTTGCATTAGCGAAAAAGCCACTTTTTTCTACAATCGCTGCTGGTATTATTGGTGGTTCACTTTTCATATTCGGCAAACTGTCGCCGTTTGGCGCCGCAGCTATAGCATTAGCTTATCCTAAGTTCATATATTTTACGTTTGAGGTATTTATCATCCTTCCTTTTGTGGCCATTGCCATATTTTTACTAAAAGAGTGAATAACATATGCCCTCACAGATAATCGGTAAATACCTTCCTGAATAAGAGAATCTGGAGAACTTTGGCCTATGACTATCAGGGCACCGTAAAGGGGGACGTAGTTTCTGAATGAACTTATAAAGGGGGACAGAAGGGGAGCTGGTAATAGGGCGGGTTAAGTGAAATAGAGGACAAGTTTTCATAGACAATAAATACGACTTTCGATTAAACTATTCGATCTCGAATAGAAAGGAGATCAATTCATGACACAAAAGAGCGTCTGGAATGAGTACGGAGAAGAGCTTGAGCGTCGAGTAAGGCTAAAGACCTTTCCACTTGCAGTGAAATTCTTGAAAAATAAGGAGGGTATCCCGAAAGAGGCGCAGAGGCCACAAAAGGATTTTGGCCATCGCCTGATGCTCTGCCAGGCTTTTCAGCTCGCGCGTCGTGAAGGAATAACCATGGCCATGCTGGCAGAGGATATGTGGTGTCATGAGCCCGTGATAGGCTATGGGCTTCAGAAACCTCCAGACTATTTTTTCGAGGGGCATACCAGGTACCCCGGGGATGTAGCTACTTTGGAGGCTGGTGGCCATTACGCCGATGAGTTCCCAAGATTGGAAGCGGGTACCTATGTAGGGGTAGTATCAGCACCACTGAATAGCACTACATTCGAACCAGACATAGTGATGATCTACTGCGATGGGGCCCAATTGAGCTTACTCCTCTTGGCGAGGGAATGGAAGGATGGGTATAACCTCCCCTGTAACCTCTCCAGTCATGCCGCGTGTGTCTATGGAGTAGTTCCAGTAATTCTGAGCGGACAGTGTCAGGTTGCCATTCCATGTCGAGGTGATCACTATGGCGCCATGGCTGGAGATGAGGAGATGATATTCACAATTCCCAAGAGAAAGCTCGAGGATGTGATGGCAGGGCTCAGATACGTGGATAAGAATGATTCTCGATTACCCCACGGATACCACTTGCCGAAAGAGTTCCCTCAGCCGGATAATTATGAGGAGATAGCTCGAATAATGAGACTACGTTAAGATGCAATAGGCCCGGATACGGTCAAAAGCCTGGTGCGATGTCACTCATGCTCCTATAAATTTAAGGACGTCAAACTTTTCAAATATAGAGGCAAGGAGGCATGTTAAACATCTTGATGTCTTTCCTCCTTTATGAAAATGCTGCTAAAGACGGCGCCAAGGGCCATAATCGCCGAAAGGATAAAGGCTAATTGATAACTCCCTGTCTGATCAAAGATCAATCCCCCTGCATATGCCCAGAAGCCACCGCCTAAGTGGTGAATAGTGGTAATAAAACCTGAAAGCAGACCGACATGAGAGAATCCGTACAGTCTTCCCATCAGGGTGGGTGTGAGAGGGGCTGTGATAAGATGGGTGAACCCAAAAGCCAAGGCAAAGATATAGAAAGAGACCAGATTCTGATATCTCAAGATCAAGAGAAATAGCAAGAACCTCAGCACAAATGTGAGAGCAATGGGAATCTTGTTTCCGATCAAGTCCGATGCAGGGCCTGCAATAAGTACCCCGGCAAGGCTCATTAATCCATACCAGGCAAGCATGTTGCCTGCTGTGGTAGGTGAAATATCATAATCGGTGACCAAGGGAATTAAGTGGGTCGTGACAAGAAAATCCCCACTACCACAGATGAACATAACGATGAGAAAAAGCCAGAAGGAATAAGTGCGCATTGCCTGCCTCAAATTCAGATCCTGAGGATTCACATCCAGGGAAACTTGAGCCCTTTTTTCGTTCGCATTATCTCTGCTTTTATGGCCAAAAGATCTTTGGCCAAGATCATCCGGGTCCCCTTTGATCACCATCAGCGCAAGGGTTATATTTACCAGTAACATGATTAAACCGATGCAGAAGTATGATACCCTCCAGCCATAGCGCAAAATCAGGATAGTAAAAAGCGGAACCAGCACAAAATGCCCCAATGAATTACCGGAAAGGGCCAAGCTTATGGCAAGGCCTCGGCCCTTTTCGAACCATTTGCTCGTCAGGGCTGCGAACAAGGGGACGGATGTCCCACCCAAACCAACACCTGATAAGATTCCGTAAAAAATGAGGAACTTCCAGAAAGAGTCAATAACAGAAATGCTCATATATCCCGCTGAGAGAAAAACGGTTGAGACAATGATCACCCATTTAGGTCCATAACGGTCATAAAACCTGCCTACAATAGTAAGGGAGAGAGCATAGAGTGTCATAATTGAGGAAAAAGGCCAGAGAAAAAGAGGCCCGAGTCCAGCCAAATTCTGCAATCATCGGTTTAAACATTACCCCGATGGAAAATCTGGCCCCTGAGTTAAAAAAGAGGATAACAAAGCAGGAGGCCAATATATACCACCCGTAAAATAGATGGAGCTTGGGGGATGTTTCTTTTGACAACATTATATACTCCTAAGCCAAGACACAGGTTCTCCTGCGGAGAGCTTATCCTATGGGGGGATCCCAACAATGTCAAGAAAATCACTGGCAAGAAAGGGGAGCATTATCCCGATACCATC
>JAFDHR010000294.1 GCA_019308645.1 Deltaproteobacteria bacterium | reverse complement strand
GGTGTTGCACCAGGAATCGATTTTGGAAGTAATGCTGAAGGATATCTCAGATTTTCCTATGCAAACTCCCTTGAAAATATCACCGAAGGACTCCTAAGGATAGAGCAATTTTTAGAAAATAGGTAAATCGATAGGTAAATCGATACTTGATACTTGATACTTGTTATTGGATGGTTCTGGGTTGGGAGTTTCAAATTTCAAGCCCGCGACATCACAGGAAAATGAGCCTGTTTCGGAAATATTTTAGGAATTTGGAGTCTATAACTAATCCTTGCATGCCAGGTCTGGCCCAGGGTTTCAAATAACCAATGACAATGGAAGTCTCCTTTTTAAAGAGCGCCGCCCTTCCTGAACAATTTCCTCCTTCAGATAGGCCTGAAATTGCATTTGCAGGCAGATCTAATGTGGGAAAATCCTCCCTTATAAATAGACTAATTAATTCCCGAAATATAGCTCGAACAAGTTCGAGGCCAGGCAGGACAAGATCTATCAATTTCTTTTCAGTTGGAAAAAATCTACATCTCACAGATCTTCCTGGTTATGGATATGCAGGGGTTCCATTAAATGTTAGGCAAAGTTGGAAAAAACTTGTCGAGACCTATCTAAAAAAAAGGCCCAATCTAAAAGCGGTTGTGGTCATTATAGATATAAGGCGAAAGGTGGCTGAAGGAGATTTAGATCTCTTAACCTGGCTAAAGGTGTTTCAGATAAAGCCAATTATTGTGCTTACCAAGATAGATAAATTATCAAAGAGTCAGGCCCGCAGACAATTTGATCTGTTTTCAAAGGAGCTCATAAAGGAAGGATTTGGTCCGCCCATCGCTTTTTCCGCTAAAACAGGCCAGGGGAAACAAGAACTCTGGAAAAAAATAAATGAGATAGTGTAATTGGTTGAGTGAGTCTTGAGGTAATGACTTAACTAACCTGTAACGAACAACTAAGCAAACTCAACAAACTCAAGAAACCCAATAAACACTAAAGCCCATAGGCCTTTATCTTTTTATGAAGATTACTTCTTTCAATTCCTATAGCTTCTGCAGTTTTAGAAATATTTCCCCCGAATTGTGCCAATTTCCTGGCGATAAAGCCTTTTTCAAATCTCTCTCTGGCCTCTTTGAGGCTATCAAAAGAAAAAAAGGACTCCAGCTTACCGTCTTCTATTCTGGATGTGTTAAATGGAGAGGGTATATCTTTTGCATCAATCACCTTGCCAGTATACATAATAGCCATCCTTTCTACCAAATTCTTAAGCTCCCTGATATTGCCTGGCCAGGTATACTTTTTTACTAATTCCAGGGCCTCATGACTAAGAAATTTACGCTCCTTTTTTGTATCAATAGAAAATTTATCCAAAAATTCATTCACAAGTTCTTGTATATCATCAATTCGCTCCCTTAGTGGAGGAACCCTGATAGGTATAACATTGAGGCGAAAATAGAGGTCCTCCCTGAATGTTCCCTTAGCAATCTCTTCTTCCAGATTCTTGTTGGTTGCAGCTATAACACGGACATCCACGTTAATGGTTCTATTTCCCCCTACACGCTCAAATCTCTGTTCCTGTAAAATGCGCAGAACCTTTGACTGTGCCTTAAGACTCATGTCACCAATCTCATCTAAAAATAACATTCCATTATCGGCCTGATCAAATTTCCCTCTCTTCATAGTGGTAGCCCCGGTGAATGATCCTTTTTCATGTCCAAAAAGTTCTGACTCGATTAAATCGTCTGGTATGGCAGCACAATTAACCTCAATTAAAGGTTTATCCTTCCTTTTGCTCAATCTGTGGATTGTATGGGCCACTAATTCCTTACCTGTGCCATTTTCTCCAACAATAAGCACCCATGCATCAGTTGGAGCCACAATTTGTATTTGCTTCTTTAACTCAGTGATGGCCTGGCTATGTCCGGTTATCTGATACCTTTGTCTGTCTCTTTCCTTGAAAAGATCAAGCTCTGTCTCCAGCCTATTGTATTTCAAGGCATTATTTACTGATAGAAGAATCTTCTCTAAAGAAAGGGGTTTTTCAATAAAGTCGTAGGCACCCAATTTTGTGGCCTTAACCGCAGTTTCAATAGTTCCGTGACCTGAGATCATAATTACCTGCACATTTGGATACAATTCCCTGATCCTCTCCAGCGTTTCTATGCCATCGATATCCGGCATCCAGATATCCAGCAATATAATATCTGGAATAGTCTCCTTTAATATATCCAGGGCCTTCGAACCTCCATCGGCAGTCATAACCTCAAACCCTTCATCAGCAAGAATACCGCGTAGGGATTGAATTATGCTTGGCTCATCATCTACTATAAGTACTGTATCTGCCATATTCTCGTTGCTCGTTGCTGGTTTCTTGTTACTCGTTCATCATTGTTAATTGCTAATTGATCATTGCTCATTGCTAATTGTTTTTTTTGCTTACTGCTTACTGCTTACCCATTTAATACAGCCCCATCATCTCCCCTGCAATGCGGGCAGCTTTTTTTGCCGCGCCACCTCGACCGAGTTGCTCATGCACCAATTTTAGGCCTTTTTTCATATCTCTTTTTAAGGCATCATTCTTCAGGATGGCTAAGGCCTCTTCTGCTAAACGAAGGCTCGTTGCCTTACCTTGAATCAATTCTGGAACTATAGCTCTGCCAGCAACTAAGTTTACCAGGCCAATCTGAGACACCTTTATAAGAAATCGACCAAGAATATAACTTAAGAAAGATACCTTATAGGCTATTACCATAGGGGTTTCCATTATTGCTGCCTCTAAGGTAGCTGTCCCTGAGGCAATTAAAGCCAGGTCCACTACTTTTAATATCGCCTTTGTATCAAGTCTTTCAATCTTAATCTCTATTTTGGCAGTTTTAATATAGGGCGCAACAACATCTTCTTTCACTGTGGATGCTAAAGGTAAAATACAATACAAGTTAGGATAATCTTGGGAAATGATCTCGGCTGCCCCGATCATTGCTGGCAGCAAGCTCTCAATCTCCTCATCCCTGCTTCCAGGTAAAAGTCCGAGTATCGGAGTTTTATTGTGGTTAATATCTAAACTTTCCTTAATATCTTCCTTATCCCTTTTCGGCAACGATATATCCAAAAGTGGATGGCCCACATATTCTGCTTTTAGACCGTGCCTCCGGTAAAACTCTTTTTCAAAGGGCAAAATTACTGCCACCCTGTCTACCCTTTTAGCTATTTTTCTCACCCTCCCTTCCCGCCATGCCCATACCTGGGGTGGAATATAGTAAAGCACAGGTATACCAAGTGAGTGGGCTTTTTTGGCTAAATGTAAATTAAAGCCTGGATAGTCAATAAGTATCAAGAGGTCTGGAGGGGTAACTTGTAATGACTGTTTTAATTCTCGTAATGCCCGGAAAATGTATCTGCTTTTTGGTATAATTTCGGTCATTCCCACTACAGCCATAGATGATAATTGATGCATAATCCCGACACCAGCTCTCTCCATTTCTGGGCCACCGAGACCAAAAAATTCTATACAAGGGTCTAACTCCTTTATCGCCATGACCAAATGCGCCCCATAAATATCCCCTGAGGCCTCTCCTGCAACAATCATTACACTTTTATTATGGCTCAATTCAGGTGATGTCCGTTGATAGTTGTCCGTTAAAAGATGCTAAATACGTATCTGTTCAATAAGTTAAGGAAGGGCATGGGTGTCTTTTTTTGTTATGCCCTTCTAATCCCGTTAAGCGGGACCATGTCGTTTCAAAATTGGGTAATAGCCTCTCGGCCCTGAGCTCGAGGCCGAAGGGCAACTTGACCTTATAGTTATATGATCCGTCTATATTATCTCCCGACATGTCGGGAAAACGACAACTAATCTTAAGTTATATTTAAGGCCTGCCCTGGC
>JAFDHR010000293.1 GCA_019308645.1 Deltaproteobacteria bacterium | reverse complement strand
GTCGCCGGTTCAAGCCCGGTTTCCCGCTCCAATAAAAGGCGGCATAGCCAAGTGGCTAAGGCAGCGGTCTGCAAAACCGTTTTACACCGGTTCGAATCCGGTTGCCGCCTCCAAAAAACTATAATAATTTATGGCCTCAAAAAAAACTACCATCTTATTCCTGCCGAGAGGATTACACAAAGTAAGAAAAATTACTATTTCTCGGGGTGCAATGTTTACCCTCCTCTTTTTTATCTTTATAATACTTTTGAGTGTGAGTTGGTTTACCACCGATTACATAAAAATAAAGACCAAAATACCAGAATTACAATATCTAAAAAAAGAAAACAGAGTTCAAAAGACCCAAATCATTGCCTTAACTAAAAAAATCAATCACATCAATCAAAACATGGTCAAGCTTCAAAAATTTGAGCGTAAATTAAGGGTCATGACCAACTTAGAACCATCTAAGCAGCACGATCAATTATTGGCGGTTGGGGGCTCAAATGCCAGCACCCTTACATCAGGCTATCAACCGGAGGAAGTGCATAAGGGATTAATTCAGCAAATGCATAAATCTTTAGAGGACTTAGAAACAAAGACAGCGATCGCCTCCATATCTCAAAGCCAATTAAATGATTTTTTAAAAGAGCAAAAATCCATCCTGGCGTGCACACCATCTATCAGGCCAACAGATGGCTGGTTTTCTTCTGGATTTGGCTATAGGATCTCCCCCTTTACAAACCAAAGGGAATTTCACAAAGGAATTGACATAGCAACCAGGATCGGGACACCCGTCATTGCCTCTGCCGATGGATTAGTCGTACATGCGAGGAAAGAAGGCAACTTCGGAAAGATGATTGCTATTAACCACGGATATAATTTAAAAACACGATACGGGCATCTGAGTAAATTCCAAATAAAAAAGGGGCAACATGTGAAAAGGGGCCAAATTATAGGAGAGGTAGGAAATACTGGACGATGCACAGGTCCTCACCTCCACTATGAGGTACTTCTTAATGGTGTCCCTGTAAATCCTCTCCGTTTTATACTCAACTGATGTGCAACTCACCTGTTTGATTCTTTCCCATAACCATGCCCAGTTTTTATTCTGGCATGTAAATTTACTCTCTCTTTGCAAAAATACAATTTATTGTGTAAAATTCATAATTGTTGAAGATCCTGTGGAAATTTATTGATTTTTTAGGGCATGGATGTCTTTTTTTGCTTATGCCCTTCCTTTAAATTATTGAGCAGATACTAAAATTCAATAAATTACGAAACAGATTTAATTGGCACTTGAATTTTTGAATATAAAAGTTTAATCAGAAGTAATAACAATTTTAAGGAAATTTTTTATGCTGGGTAAGATTTTTAAAACAATTATTGGAAGCAAAAACGAGAGAGAGCTTAAAAAACTTGCCCCAATAGTTGAAAAAATCAATGAACTTGAACCCCTGTTTAAAGGGCTTAGTGACGACCAACTAAAGAACAAGACAGGAGAATTTAAGCAGAGAATAGCAAAGGGCGAATCCCTGGATGATATCTTGCCGGAGGCCTATGCTACAGTCAGAGAGGTTTCTGTAAGGATTTTAGGCATGAGACCTTTTGATGTACAACTCTTAGGAGGCATTGTTCTTCATCGTGGCAACATAGCAGAAATGAAAACAGGTGAAGGCAAGACCCTGGCTGCCACTCTCCCCTTATACTTAAATGCCCTCTTAGAGCGTGGGAGTCACCTGGTTACGGTGAATGATTATTTGGCAAAAAGAGACGCCGAGTGGATGGGTGGAATATATCAATTCCTCGGGTTGTCGGTAGGTGTGATTGTACATGATATGGATGATCAGAAAAGAAAGGCTGCCTATAACTCTGATATCACCTATGGCACTAATAATGAATTCGGCTTTGATTACCTCAGGGACAATATGAAGTACTCATTTGAAGACTGTGTACAGAGAGATCTCCATTTTGCCATTGTGGATGAGGTGGATAGCATTCTCATAGATGAAGCGAGAACTCCTCTGATAATCTCAGGCCCCATCGAGCGTAGCCAAGACCCCTTTTATGCGACAGTAAAGCCTTCGATCATGAAACTTAAGGAACATCAGGATAGGGTAATTAGAAATATTCTTAATAAGGCGCAGACATTATTGAGAGAAGGTAATGATGATGACAGAGTAATCGAATTGCTCCTTCAGGTTAAGCGAGGCTACCCAAAAAATCCAAGGTTTTTAGACATCATTGCAGAGGACCCTGGATTGAAAAAAGGAATCGACAGGATGGAGTCTCTCCTAAGATCCCAAAAGACCCTTCCTGCTTTGGATGAAGAACTTTATTGCATCATCGAAGAGCAAGATCACAGTGCAAACTGGACAGATAAAGGGCTTCAACTATTGTCTGGAGACCAATACGACGCCTTTATCGTCCCTGACCTGAGCCAGGGATTACAAGAAATAGATAGCGATCCTCATTTGAATTTCAAAGAAAAGAAAAAACGAAAAAGAGAATTAGAGGCAAAATACTCAGAGACATCTGAAAGGATGCATGCAGCCCAGCAACTCATTAAGGCCTACTGGCTTTTTAATAAGGATGTAGATTACGTAGTTAAGGATGGGCAGGTAATAATTGTGGATGAGTTCACCGGTAGACTTATGCCAGGCAGGAGATGGAGCGATGGATTGCATCAGGCAATTGAGGCCAAGGAAGGCGTTAATGTGGCAGAAGAGAATCAAACCCTGGCAACCATAACCTTTCAAAATTATTTTAGGATGTATGAAAAACTTGCTGGAATGACCGGAACAGCCGATACAGAGGCCCCAGAATTCAAAAAGATCTATGACCTTGACGTATTTGTCATACCAACCCATAAAGAAATGATCAGGAAAGACTTTACAGACGTTATTTACAAGACTGAAAGAGAGAAATTTAAGGCAGTCTCCAAAGAAATCAATGATCTGCATAAAAAGGGGCAACCTGTTTTGGTTGGTACTATATCAATAGAAAAATCAGAGATGTTGAGCAAAATGTTAAGACACGCTGGTATCAAACATCAGGTCTTAAATGCAAAAAATCATGAACGAGAGGCCGAAATTATCGCCCACGCAGGGCAAAATGGAACTGTGACCATATCCACAAATATGGCTGGCAGAGGAACTGATATAGTATTAGGAGCTGGCGTACCAGAGCTGGGTGGCTTACATATCCTTGGCACAGCAAGACATGAAAGCAGAAGGATCGATAATCAGCTAAGAGGACGATCAGGACGTCAGGGAGACCAAGGTTCATCGCGGTTTTATCTCTCGTTAGAAGATGATCTTATGAGAGTCTTTGGCTCAGAAAGGATTGCCTCTGTCATGGACAGGCTTGGGATGGAAGAGGGTCAACCAATAGAGCACCAAATTATCTCGAAAGCAATTGAAGGAGCTCAGAGAAGAGTTGAGGGTATAAATTTCAACATACGAAAAAATCTCCTTGAATATGACGATGTAATGAACCAGCAAAGAAAGGTAATATACAGCCAGAGAAGAGAGATACTAAAGGGTGAAAACCTCAAAGAAACCATTATGGATATGATTAACCAGGTGGTAGAAGCTGCAGTGTTAGATGCCACAGATCCTAAAGTCTTTCCTGAAGAATGGGACTTAAGCCCACTTTCAGACTATATATATAATGTATTTGGATACTTGCTCCATTTTTCCCAAACAGAACTAAAGGATTTTACCCAGGAAATTTTAATAGATACATTAAAACAAAAGATCACAGATCTCTATGAGAAAAAGGAGCAAGAGGCCGATCCTGAATCCTTTCTTTTTCTACAAAAAATTGCAATGTTGAGGGCAATTGATGAACTCTGGATGGATCACCTCCTGGGAATGGACCAGCTCAAAGAAGGAGTAGGCTTGAGG
>JAFDHR010000292.1 GCA_019308645.1 Deltaproteobacteria bacterium | reverse complement strand
GACAAAATCTGTGTCCATTTTTAAGGCATTTTTTCGACAGATAATTTCGTGCCCTGTTTTCATTGGAAATCAGCTTATAATAAGTCTCTAAATCCATATGGCACCATTACCATAAGTGCCAAAACTTAATCAATTACCTTATTTTTTATATCCGAACGTGAAAATTAATCTTGTGATCGTATAAACATCGAGCATTACAAAACCGATATTATTCACTATATTTCGCCTCCTAGGAGGACGATAGCTGCATACTGAACAGATATCGATATTTCCTGATTTCATTTGTTCTCTGAATTTTACGAACTTATCCCCTCGCCAGATGTCAAGAAGCTTTTCCTTGTTGGTATCGCCAAGGCAGTATTTCTTTTGAAAATCATGACCACAAGGATAGACCTTCCCGTCAGAGTGAATTTTCATCCAAAACCATAATTTATCACATATAAATTCCTTACTTTTGTTCTTGCTATTTGGAAGCGTGTTTTCCCAATTAACTTGAGGTTTAATTAAAACATTAACATCATACGATTCCCACATTGCCTTGAAATCTTTAACCTCATGTTGGTTTTCAGGCATCTCTATCATTTGAACGGTACACATCATCTTCGATTTAGTTTCCAATTTAAGATTTAAGAACTGTCGAATATTGTTGACTACATCATTAAAGTTGGCTCCACATCTAATAGTTTCGTATGTCTCAGCAGTACTACCATCAATAGAGAATACAATACCTCCTAATCCCGAATCTATTATCTTCTTGCTATTATTGATGTCAAGCAGGGTTGCATTGGTACTCATCCATGTAGGCATTCCTTTATAAGAGGCATAAGAGATCATATCGTAAATACTGTGATTGAGCAGTGGCTCACCCCAGCTATGAAGGATAATCATCTCTGCTCCATATTTTGTTGACTGATCAACAATATTTTTAAATTGTGTAAGAGATAGATCGGAATTACCTTTTAATTCGTTGACTGTTCTTCCACACATTTTACATCTAAGATTGCATCTGTTGGTAACTTCAACATGAATTAATGTTGGCATTCCTTTTGGCTCGGGATCATGTTTCAAATAGGCTTTGAGCAATTGGAATCTATTCTTGATACCACTAATTGAAGGCGGTTGTAACAGGTTAACAATATTATTCATCTGTTTCAACTTCATTGTTCTGTGGAGATATATTTGTTTCGAGTCGATAATTCGTAATAGCAAGTTCCTGAGTCAACTTTCTTATATTTCTATGCGCTTTAGATATTTCGACTGAAAGATAAAGAATGAGAAACAACAGGAATATAGTAGAAAGTATAAACAGAAAAGATATTTTGAAACGCATACCAACAAAAGAAACGACATAAGTAATACAATCAGGAAACAAAGAAAAAAAACCAATCAATGTCCAAATAAGCAACCAGAAAAAGGCAAGTAGTGTCGCTAATTTTCTCCGCTTATAAAGGAAGGTCGTCAAAAGAATAGCGCAAAGGCATACGAATACAATTAATATACTGATCAGTCTTGGATTCATAGTCAAACCCTAAAACGATGCAAGGCTACGATCGAAATATGTCAAGCTTAGTTCGAATAATGGTCTGCAAGATGCCCCAACCATAACGAAAAAATCCCTTATATGAAATCCCCTTTCGCCTAGCCTTCAGGTGAATTGGGATTTCAGAAACAGATATAGCTGCCTCAGAAAATCTGATCCACATTTCAGAGGCCATGTACTCAGGCTCAACAATTTTATCGAAAACCGGGATGAGTTTTTTTAAACTTGTTCCCCTAAACGCGCGAAAACCACACATGGAATCTGTAAACTTGTAACCGGTTAATTTGCTAAGAATTAGATTTACAGGCTTAAGGAATATCTTCCGCATTAGAGGAGCACCCCTATAATTTTTACCAAGAAGCCGAGATCCAACAACCGTATCAACACCTGACACTTCTAATTCCTCTATGAATTTGTAAATTTCTTTTGGATCGTGTTGGCCATCGCCGTCCATTTTTACAATAAAGTCATGTCCTTCCATCGCCACAATTTTATATCCAACAATGGCAGCAGCACCTTGTCCTAAATTAATCGGCAATCTAATTACTTTTGCTCCTTTCTCTCTTGCAATGCTACCTGTCCTATCAGTGGAACCATCATCAATCACATAAACATGGAATTCCCTAGGAATTTGCAATAAGAGGTCTCCTATTGCTTCTTCTTCGTTAAATGCAACTATTAGTATAGCAATATTTCGCTTTAACATTGCTCAACTTATTCAACTAGAAATTTTTCCAAGTCAGTACCTATAATCTCTTTGATGATTTCTGCCCTGATTTCTTTATATAATTTTGTTTTCCAGGCATCTTTAACTTTTTTGTTTTTAAATACCGCATAAGGATCATTAAGGTGTTTTTCATGACAGCTTTTTAAGAAAGATTCAGTTTGCCTGGTATAAGGTATATCCAAAAAGCTAAATAGAGACCTCACGATGTGAAAAGGCCGATCTACCATCGATTCGTATTGAACTATGCGGAAACGAGACGGAAACATCTTGCTTAATTCACCAAATAATACGGAAATTTTCTTCCAGGCTTCAAACCCCCAATATTCTTCTGGTTTATTTTGGTTCCGGCACGTCCCAAGTCGCCATTCTTTTAGGGGATTGGCATTCGCTGGAAATTCCTTACAGTTGCTAAGCCAGGAATAAATCGCACCACATGGATGCCGCACAATACCTACAGCGCTGACAAATTGGAAATGCTTAATCATAACAGGTACAAGGAAATGGTATCTTATCATTTTGAAAACTAGAACTTCTGGGCGCGGCTGCTTCATAGAAAAAGTAGGGTATAACCCGGTCTTTCGTCTTTCCGTCTGGCACAAAAATTCATCATTACTGTCGTAGATATTCCGAAAGAAAACTTCGAAATCCTCTCTGGACGATCTCTCATTTAGCGCGCCTTTGAATGCCCATGAAAACAGTGGCTGGAACCGATACTTTGTTGAAGGGCAACTGTCGAGTATTTGCCCCAACCAACTAGTCCCGGAGCGAGGGGCCCCGACTACGATTATTACTCTATTGAACATTATAGAATAGAAGTCCTCGGCTTAAAGATGCCAATGAAACTATCAGATGAAGCTACCAGATCGTATCCTTTGCCCGGTATTCGGGGGAAAAATTAGATGAGCCTTCACCGTGGGACCTGTACATAGCAGAAACTAATAAGTTATATACTGAGGAATTGTGTATTATTCTGCTCACATAAAACTCATTCCTTGACAAGGAAAAATTTGATTTAATCGTAGCTATCTCAAATAAGTTGACTAAACAGGCTCGCATGTCGTACCATTGGACCATCCTCCTTGTCGTGGGCTTTTTGTTTTGGTTTCTCAACCTTTTATATGCCCCACAAGGAGGATTCTTTTCAACTACTTTCCTAATGACTTACTTCACAACCGTTTTTGGACAAGAGTGATAAAAAAACGGCAATGAAAAATAAAGATGGGTGGGAGCACCTTTTCGCAGCATTTCTGAACTATAAATCTTATGAAACTGCTTCCATCTACAAGAATCGTTATTATCGGTTACATGAATTTCAAAATTTGCTTTTTCAGCCTTTCGAATAGCCCTCCGGTTAGCACTTGAAAAATCTGCCCATATTTCATCAGTAGTTTTAGTCAAACCAATATAAACTGTTTCTCTATTATAGTGTAATGTTTCAGACAAATCAACTCAAAAAAGGTGTTAGTTAGAACCTCTCAAATTTTGATTTCTGTTGTAATGGTCAAGTAAAAACGGACACAGGTTTAAGCCACTTGTAATAATAATTGTTCTTTCTCATACTCCATGGGGCTTTTATAGCCCAGTGTGGAATGAAGCCGAAGAAAGTTGTAATAAGTGATATAGTCAAGGACCTCGATCTTGGCTGTGTTTCTGGCTACAAAACGGCATGAGGCCAATCGTTCGGATTTCAAGCTGCGAAAAAAGCGTTCTGCGGGAGCATTGTCCCAGCAGTCTCCTTTCCGGCTCATGCTCGGTTTCATGCCATACTCCTTGAGACGGTTTTGATAGTCATGACACGCGTACTGGCTTCCCCGATCCGAATGGTGGAGCAAACCTTTTGGCGGCTTTCTTCGAAAGTAGGCCATCGCCAGGGCATCAAGAGTAAGTTGCTTTTTCATTCGTTTGTTCATGGCCCAACCCACGATTTGCCGGGAATATAGATCCATGACCACTGCCAGGTATAACCACCCTTCGAGGGTCCAAACATAGGTAATATCGGCAGTCCAGACTTTGTTCGGCTCTTTGACATCGAATTCGCGATTAAGCACGTTCGGCGCTATTGTGAACGAATGCCGACTATCAGTGGTAGCCTTGTATCGTCTGGGAGCCTTTGCTTTCAGACTAAGCTTGCGCATTAGGCTTCGAGCTTTGAATCGGCCGACTTGAAGGCCTTCTGACTGCAGTTGCTTGGCGATTCTTCGAGAACCATAACTACTACGAGATTCTTTAAAAATTTCTCTAACCCGAGTCTCTAATGATGTTTGACCCGGATCTGTAGCGGGATTGTTATGACGTTTGAGATAATCATAAAAACCGCTCCGGCTGACTTTCATCACCGCGCACAACACAGTGATGGGAAAGGCCTTCATTTGCTGCCGGATAAAGTCGAATCTCAGTTCGACTCTTTGGCAAAGAAGGCCGCCGCCTTTTTTAAGATTTCGCGCTCCATTAGAAGCCGTCTGTTTTCTTTACGTAAACGGCGGTTTTCAGACTCAAGTTCGCTCCGGGCACCCTGCGTGGGTTCTTCCTCGGCATTGCGATACTGCCTGACCCATCGGGAGACATTAGTTTGATTAATTCCGAGGCGCCGACCAACCTCGGTACAAGTGTATCCTTGTTCTATAGCCAGTTTGATGGCGTCATTTTTAAAATCTTTTGGGTAATTGTGACGATTTCGTTTCTTGCTCATTGGACACCTCCATATTGGCTGTTTTTACTCTTAGCATGGTGTCCGTTTAAATTAAACCACATCAC
>JAFDHR010000291.1 GCA_019308645.1 Deltaproteobacteria bacterium | reverse complement strand
AGCGGTAAGGCTCCGTGATGGAAAATTTGTATATAAATCTGAATGGGACAAATTTAACGGTGAAACATTCTTTACTTTTCTCAAATATTTACGGAGAGCGAGCTCTCATTCAGCACGTAAAGTGGTTGTTATCACTGATAATGCCCGATATCACCATGCCAAACTACATAAACCTTGGCGCGAAAAATGTTCAAAGAAATTTGAAATGATGTTTCTACCTCCTTATAGTCCCGAATTAAATCCCATTGAACGTGTCTGGAAACTCACACGAAGGCTTGCAATTCATAATCGGTATTTCCCTTCTTTAGAAAGTGTTTCAGATGCAATCGAGTTTGTTTTTAATAACTGGGTTTCAGGGAACAAGACATTGAAAAAATTATGCGCAATTATTTAAGGCGCAGAGTATATAAGTAAAACTGAACTTCGGCTACCCCCTGAAGGTCTCTTACAACCATTCTCCCTGTCTTTACAACTTGCCCCACCGTTTGAAAGGGATCTGGAAATTAAAGGACTTTGTGGTTGTGGTCAATCTCCTTCCTTCAATTTTGCTATTAAAAATTTCGGTTCTAATCTAGAGAAGCTTTATTACGAGTATCTTAAAAGGTACAAGGAAAACTCCCTTGGTGAGGACAAAGAGATTCATGCAGAATTTGACTTTTGGAACCTTAGTGAAAGTTCTGAGTTAGCAGCGAAAGCATACAAAAAAACCTAATAGTACACAGGTATAACTACGCGCTTAACTTGACCCCAACGGGCTGTTTTAATTGCACAAAATGCGGTGGGCGGCAAGTTAGCTTAACCGTTGGGCTGCTATTTTACACTTACTGAAAATTCATTACCTGAAATGATAGCTTTTTTTACAGATACAAATCTATTTCTTCAGTGCATAGATATTAAAGATCTTCCTTGGAATGAAATTTCAGAGGGTGAAGATGTGACAATAATTATATCCAGACCTGTAATGGAAGAGGTCGATCGTCTAAAGCATGATGGAAACAAGAGGAGGGCTAAAAGGGCAAGAAAGGCATCTTCATTGTTAAGAAAGATTATTTTGTCAGATGAATGCAATGAAATCATAAAAGAATCAGGACCATCTGTTGTTGTATCGTTTTCTCCAACGCCTGAATCAAACATTAAAATGGCTGAGAACCTTGATCTTTTGAAACCAGATGACAGAATAATTAATGACGCTTTATCATTTCGGGTTGCCAATCCTGAAATCAAAGTAAGACTCTTGACACATGACACGAATCCGCTGCTTACAGCTAAAAGTTGTGGCTTGGATTACACTGTAATTCCAGAGCATTGGCTTTTGCATCCTGAACCCGATGCGCGGGATAAGAAAATCATTGAATTAGAAAGGGAGATACAAAACCTTAAGAAACTGCACCCCAAAATAGATGGTATCTTTCAAGATAGGCATGGAAGCCAGATATCCACTCCTTTGGGTATCATCATTACATTATATGAAGAACTTTCAGATAGAAAAATCGATGAACTTATATCCGAGTGCCAATCAAGGTATCCTATGGTCACAGATTTCAAACCTCACGGCCATGGAAAGTCGCCTCCTTTTTTTGATTCCATATCGAAGTATCACTCGGTTGGTTTTCAATGGAAATATGAGCCTCCAAGCGATAGCTCTATTGAGGAATACAAAACTGGAAGATATCCCCAGTGGCTTGATGATTTAAAGGAGTATTTCAAGAAATTATATCGGCGCTTAGAAAATCTAGGGCGTTGTTTTAAAATTAGTTTCATCCTTACGAACTCAGGGTTGGCTCCTGCTGAACATACATTGCTTGAAATATCTGCATCAGAAGGAATTCTTTTTGTTCCACCGAAATCAAAGGATAACGATGAGGAAAAAGTATCATCTTTTACTAAATTTCCTGAGCCGCCTTCTCTCCCCAAAGGAAAATGGGTAAAACAGGATTTGCGTTCAACTTTACTCGGACAAGCCTCGTTAATAGACCATTTTCAGCAACTTAGAACACCTGTTACAGCTTTTCCATTCTATGACAATCTTAAGCACCCGATACTTCCATCTATGCCCGAGTCCAGAGATAGGAATGCATTTTATTGGAAAAATAGAAAGCCTTCGACTTTTACACGAATATGGGAATTTGAATGTGATGAATTCCGTCACAAAGTTGATTCCGAAGTTTTCGAAATTGAAATTTTTAATCCAAATGATAAGAACCTCCAAAAAGGTGCTGTCATATTCCGTGTATCTGCTCGTAATCTTCCTAAACCATTTGAATTAATCTTGCCAGTGCGAATTACTTATGAAAAAGGAGATACTGAGTCAAAAGCACGGGATTTAATCAAAAAAGCTTTACCCAAAATTGAGTTTAAATTGAAAGGCTCTGATTAGCGCTAAGCCAAGACCAAGTTTGCACTGAATCAAGCCCAACCAAAGGCTGGACTCAGACTGGTATTTCGCTGCCGCTCAACAACAGCTGGTCAGCCTGAACGTTGTGCGGCGACGAACACGTACTGAGGAACGTTTGATTACCGTTACACCAAACTTCAAGGAAAGAAGTTGAGCAAAAAGACCGAGCTCGAAGAGATCGCCCATACGGGAGGAAAGGTCACATTCAACGTCAAGATCGACGCTGAAGGCCGAATTTCCTACAGCGTTGGATGGACTCATTCGAGACCAACCCGCGCAGCATTGTTTGCTGTTTATGCCATTCCCCAAGGTGTTGCCGTTGGTGACATTAAGCTGGGCGGAATCGGTACCCCTTGGAATCCGCCTCCGTTGCCGGGCTGCTACCCAGTGTTCATCTCATCAGACAGCACTGGGATGTTCGGCCACCAATGCCCATCCTGCAACGGCTATTGGCGAGCAAACCTTGGCGGGAAGATCTGCCCGTATTGCGCCTTTAGGGCCGATGACTACTACCACTTCCTTACCGAGTCTCAACAACGATACGTAAGGCAATACTGCGACGTACTTAGCAACGCTCTCGCTTCTGGTAAGGCGGGCGAACACATCATCGATATGGATTCGGTGGCCGAAGCTGCCGGCAAAGACTGCGAGAAGCCGGCTTTCTTCTATGCGGAAGAACGCCAGCAGAACCTATTCACATGCGACGCCTGTGGTAAAGTTAACGACGTGCTTGGAGCGTATGCCTACTGCAGCTCATGTGGAACACGGAATGATTTGCAAGAGCTCGAAAAAACTGTTCAGCAAATCAGAGATAGGATCAATGCTGGCGGCCCATATGAGGCTTGTGTCAAAGAAGCGGTGGCCGCCTTCGACTCGTTCGCCGGCCAGTACGCGAAGCAATTACTCTCCCGAGTGCCATTAACGCCGGCCCGCAAAACTCGGCTCGAGAGAGCCCACTTTCACAACCTTGGGGCGGCTTCAGAGATGTTCCGCAATATCTTTGACATAGACATCCTCAGGGGGATCAGCGATGAGGACAGCGCTTTTGGTATGCTGATGTTCCATCGGAGGCACGTTTATGAGCACAAGGGCGGCGAAGCGGATGAAAAGTACATCGCGGACAGTGGAGACAACGTGCGCTTAAAGCAGGCGCTACGAGAAACTCAAGAGTCCGCCCATCGCAGTGCCAACCTTGTCATGAAGCTTGCGGCGAACCTTCACAGGGGATTTCACGAGGTATTTCCACCTCTTGAGGAGCCGATCCAGAGGAACAAGCGAAGGGGGCATAGGGGACACTCTTTAAACGTTGAAATGTGATGAAGGACCTTATAAAGGGGGACATTGTTTCTGGATGAACTTGCCGGCTTGGATCAAATTGTAAATTAACGATGGATTTGCTTCCAAACGACGTACGAGGCAAGAAATCTGAAAACAGCAGGGATCAATATGAGTCGAGCAATTGAAAACAGCAGGGATCAATATGAGTCGAGCAATAATTGGAAAATCAATCCTGTTTATTTGTGTTTCTCTTCTGATTTCAGTAAGTCTCTCCGCAGCGGAATCTCAATCTAAGGAGCACAATTACTGGCCCACTAAAGGATGGATAACATCCATGCCGGAAGCGCAGGGAATGCGTTGGCAATAGATTTGAAGAGTTAATTCGTAATATTGTTTCTCAAGCAGGAATTACAAATGATAAAGTTGTGTTCAAAATTCCTTATCCATCAGAGGAAGGTGAAAAGTTATATTCCTGCGAAACAGATATAATTCTGTCTCCTCATGAAAAAGTAAAATCGAATATAAAAACAATAAACGAGGATGAAATTGTCATCTCTTTGAAAACGACATCAAAGGACAGGATGGGGAAAATCTTTCTTGATAAACTTCTTATGCAGAAATTCGCTGAGCATCCTGTAAAAGTGGTTGGAATATTCTTGAATGATGTTCAGAGGAAGGAAACAGAAAAAATCAGTTATACCTTTGTCTCCGGATTGTTTATGGTCTACACGAAATTTTTAACCCGGCTTGAAGGTGTATATTTTGTTGATCCTCCCCCAATTACCAAAGACAGTCCTTACAATGAACACATTTCTCCCTTTTCAAAATTTATTGCCGATGATATGTGGGAGTTATTAGCCTCTTAATTTTTCCCTTCTCTCAATAATATCTGCTTCCTCTTCATTGTTTGCTATTCTTGCAATATGCTTTCTATCCTGTAATCTTCGCTTTATAATATTACAATAATTGGTATCAGTCTCGCTACCTATCCATTTTCGGTTAAAAGCTTCGGCAACTGCATAGGTTGTGCCTGACCCTCCAAAGGGATCAACGACCAACCCGTCTGGGTTTGAGGAAGCGAGAATGCATTTCTTAACCAACTCAATAGGTTTCTGCGTTGGGTGCTTTTCTCTTTCCCATGAATTATTCGTCAAGGTAGGTATTTCAAAAACATCTTTCGGTTTGGCGCCTTTGGGATGAGGGGTCCAAACATATTCTTTGCCATTTCCATACTGCGATGTTTTTGCCTGGGGATGTTTAGGATATTTTAACGTATGAAGATTATATGATATTCTAACATGATCAACATTAAAAATAATCTTTTTATTTTTTCTAAAATGCAGCAAACTCTCATGTGACCGTCCCCAATCATTAGTTAAATTTGCTTTGTTACGATAGTACCAAACCAACCACTTACAGCCTTTGAAAAGGCTACTGGCTGCCCATTTAATATCAGCTAATATCTCAGAAAATCCGCAAACATATAAACTTCCATGTGGATCAAGAACTCTATGTGCCTCTTTAATCCATTCCATACTCCATTCAACATATTTCTTTTGGGATTCAAATGTATCCCACTCAGCCTTTTTAATATTATATGGGGGGTCAGCGAATATAAGTTGAGCAGATGAAGTCTCAAGACTTTTAAAAAATTTGATAACATCTTCATTGTATAATGTACCGAGGCTTGTCTCAAAAAAGGGATCAATTTGATATTGTAAAGAATTAATATAGTCGGTTAAGTACGCTTGTTCCATTTCTTTAACAACAAATTTAACTTGATCTTCCTTATAAATGCGGTAATTATTAATCGGATGCCTTTGAGAAGGAAATTTCCCTGCTTTATCCCATCTTCTTAAGGTTTCTGTGCTTACGCCGAGTATTTTTGCTGCTTGACTAATGTTTAAGTAATTTTCCATAATTATATCCTAAAGCAAGAAAGGTTATATAACATTATACATCATTACATTATTCAACCTTATACATGATTTCAAGATGCTATGTCAAATATTTTTCAAGTCGGATGACATAAAAGGGGACTTCCAAAACGTCTTGACAATATAATTTGAAGGGGATAGGCCTTTATGCCACGACAGCCGAGACTTGATGCTTGCCTGACTCTGGCAGGCACTCGGGCCTTACATCATGTTATGGGCCCCGATGAATCGGGATTTTCACTGTGCTCCAACAGTAGCATTGATGGAACAAAGATATTTAACAACAGAAAGGATCGGGAAGATTTTTTTGAACGTCTGGCCGGCTTTAAATAAACACTTCTGCTGTTAGTTGGTGAGTCCTTTCCGATGAAATGAAAGAGATAGAGAAATATGTTTAAATCGTTTTGGAATCAAGGTCCCCCCTTATGGGTTTTGAAAAGTTGGCCGCTGTTCAGTGCTCCTCCTTGAAATCGCCAGAAGCTTAGTTTTGCGTTCGCTGTAAAAATAATCTACATAAAGCTCCAATTTAGTCCTTGACATACGTAACCTATATAGTTACAATGATTTATGATTAAATCATTCAAGCATAAAGGCATCGAAGAATTTTTTTATACCGGAAAGAAAAAAGGTATAAGGCCAGAACATGCAGGAAGGCTTGAGATAATTCTTGATCGGCTTAATGCTGCAAATGAAGTAAAAGATATGAATTATCCCGGTTCAAATCTACATAAATTAACAGGAGATAAAAAAGGTCAATATGCAGTAAAGGTATCAGGTAATTGGAGAGTATTTTTTGAATTCTTTGATGGAGATGGCTATGTTGTCGATTATGACGATTATCATTAACGAGGTGATATTATGAATAAAATGAAACGCCAACCAACACATCCTGGAAAAATTATTCAAGAAGATTATTTAAAGCCATTGTCCATAACAATTACAGAAATGGCATCAA
>JAFDHR010000290.1 GCA_019308645.1 Deltaproteobacteria bacterium | reverse complement strand
AGGAGTAAGCAGTTCGCAGTAAGAAGAAACCTGCTAACCTTTTTTGTATCTACTCAGGTATCTTGCCACAAAGGCACCAAGACACTAAGATTAGAGAATTATTTTTTATTATAGCCTTTTTAATCCCGATAAATAGGGATTGAACTTAATAAGCCTAAGACTTATTAATGAAAAAACTATGTTATTCAATAATATTTATCTCTTTTTTGTGACTTTGTGACTTGGTGGCTGAATAGTTACCCTTTTTTTTGCATACTGTGCTTACTTTTCAACAAGGAGGATTATATGGATTGGGGTATAGAAAACAGGCTTTCCAGATTAATTAAAGAGGATGGTCGCTGCCAGTTTTTGCCCATAGATCATGGTTATTTCCAGGGTCCAACCAGTTATTTGGAAAAACCATCTGAGACAATAAAAGAACTTCTTCCCTATGCCGATGGTCTCTTTGTTACAAGGGGTATAGTGCGCTCCTCTGTTCCTCCCAACTGCCAAACCCCAATTATCATGAGAGTTTCTGGTGGTACCAGTATAATTGGATCAGACTTAGCTAATGAGACCCTCACTACATCAATAGATGAAGTTATCAGGCTCAATGCCACTGCTGTGGGCATCTCAATATTTGTGGGATCTGACTATGAAAAGCAGACATTGACGAATCTTGCTCAGCTTGTTAATCAATGCGAACCATATGGTATCCCTGTTATGGCCGTAACCGCAGTGGGTAAGGAATTAGAACAAAGAACAGCCAGATATCTTGCCCTGAGCTCTCGAATTGCCGCTGAATTGGGAGCAAGGATTGTAAAAACTTATTATTGCCCGCAAGATTTTGAAAAGGTAACAGAAGGATGCCCCGTTCCTGTTGTCATTGCAGGCGGCCCGAAATGTGAGACTGAACTTGAGGTATTTGAATTTGTTTATGATGGTATCCAAAAGGGTGCAATAGGAATTAATCTGGGGAGAAATGTCTGGCAAAACCCGCATCCAGTCCCTATGATGAGAGCATTAAATAACATCATTCATAACAATTTAACACCAAAAGAGGCTCAGGAACTTTTCGAGGAATTAAGCAGAAGTCAATAGTCAGTGGTCAGTTGTCGAAGACCAACGGACTACGATCGATGGACAATGGACACTATGAAATGCGCAATGTATTACAATAACAGAGATATACGACTGGAAGAAATCCCTGTACCCAAAATCAAAGCAGATGAACTGCTGGTCAAAATGCATGCATGCGGGATCTGTGGCAGTGATGTATTGGAATGGTATAGAATAAAAAAGGCCCCTATTGTCCTCGGCCATGAGATGACAGGTGAGATAGTTGAAGTTGGAAAAAATGTTAACAAATATAAGGTAGGCGATCGGGTCTTTGTATCCCACCATGTCCCCTGTAACATCTGCCATTATTGTTTAGGCGGTCATCATACCGTATGTGACACCTTAAGAAAAACAAATCTTGACCCTGGAGGATTTGCCGAGTTTATCAGGATCCCTGAAATCAATGTTGATCGGGGGGTGTTCCTTTTACCTGATGAGATCTCCTATGAAGAAGGAACATTTATTGAGCCATTAGCCTGTGTCCTGAGAGGCCAGAAAACCACTCACCTTCAACCAGGCCAAACAGTCTTTATAATCGGGGGAGGAATTTCAGGCCTGCTCCATGTTAAACTGGCGAAGGCCTTAGGTGCAAGCTCCGTGGTGGTAACTGACATAAATAAAAAACGGCTGGTATTCGCCGAAAAATTAGGGGCGAAAGCAGGCATTCTGGTTGACAATAACATTCCCGAGCATCTTAAAGAGATCAATAATGGGCGCCTCGCCGAGGTGGTAATACTTGCTACCGCTGCCTTAGAGGCAATTTCTACAGCCTGTAAAACCGTTGATAGGGGGGGGACTATCCTTATGTTTGCCCCGCCAGAGCCAGGCACCGATATTGCTCTGCCCTTATTTGACATCTGGCACGATGGGATAACAATTACGACATCTTATGCCGGATCTCCCTTAGAAATAAGTGAGGCCATTGAATTAATCAGTTCAAAAACTATTACGGTAGAGGATATGATAACCCATCGTTTTCCACTTGCAAGGGCAAGTGAAGGATTTTCCCTTGTTGCAAAAGCTCAGGATTCGATCAAAGTAATCATCAAACCTTAAGCTTCTCATCTTTTACCATGAGGACAAATAGCACATCTATTACCTCCTTTTTTATTACCATTACTTTGTCTTTTCGAAGAAGAACCAGCTTCTGTATCCCTCCCTTCTCTTCTACAGGAATAATGATCTTTCCACCATCAGTAAGCTGATCAATAAGTGGCCTTTGGATCTTTTCGAGGTGAACTGTTGGATGCTGTGCAAAAAATAAGTAGCAAAAAGGAAAAAAATTATGTTATTTGAACTATGGTAGTTTAAGAATAATAGGATTTTACTAAATTATGATCTCCTGTTTAAAGGGAAAACTTTATTTTCCATGAGCTACACTGCATATTTTCGCCTTTATGAAGAGCTGAATGATTATCTTCCTGTGAGTAAGAGAAAAAAGACTTTCAGCCTATCTCTAAAAAGTCCAAGCACCATTGATGAGGCAATTTGCTCACTGGGAGTTCCGACCGAAGAGGTTGATCTTGTTCTTGTAAACAGCGAATCGGTTCCCTTTGACTACATTATTGCTGAAGGAGATAAAATCAGCGTATACCCTATTTTTGAGTCCCTGGATATTAGCAGTGTAACAAGACTTAGAGATAAACCTTTAATTAATAAGCATTAGGCTTATTAAACCTTTATCCGCCGTCATTCTTGTTCGCCGTTTTTTTTGCGGACAGGCGGACTTGTCCTCCTCCGGCAGACTTGTCCTGTGGCGGGTTCAACAAAGTATATAACTTGAAAGGAGTTTAAAATGGCAAGAAAAAAGATTAATGAAACTATAAGGCAAAAGGTTATAAAGGCCCATGAAAGTGGACAATCCATGAGAAAAATAGCCAAGGAATTTTCAG
The DNA here is from genome assembly GCA_019308645.1 of Deltaproteobacteria bacterium. Next base: position 924 of record JAFDHR010000290.1, on the reverse strand, counting down.
TAGGTCTCGCAAGCGTACATAGAATAATTAAAGAGAAAGAACCACAAAAAGGTCAAAAAAAGGGAGCAAAAAAGGAGGTTAATATTGAAAGACAAAGAAGGATACAAGAGCTTGAAAAAAGAATAGCCGAACTTGAGAAAAAGATTACTCAAATCGAAGCCAAAAAAAGGTAATGGAGAAAATAGTAAGAAATCTCACTATTTTTATTCACGGACAAGAAAGTAGCAGCCAGGGCAACAAGGCAGTATTTTTTAGAGGTCTTTTTCCGGAGATGATTATCCCAGACTTTGTTGGTGACGTATCAACCAGAATGTCAAAACTTAACAAAATCCTGATAGATAAAAAAGGGATAATTATGATAGGCTCTTCTTTAGGCGGACTAATGGCTTCCTTATATGCCTTCCAAAATCAGAATAGGTTAAAAAAGCTTATCCTCCTTGCCCCAGCAATCAACCTTCCTGATTTTAGCCCATATCTATCGAAAAAACTCACGCTTCCTGTTTATATCTTTCACGGGGAGAATGACGAGATTATTCCTCTCAGGCCTATACAGGCAATTGCTGAAAATGTTTTCCCTGATCTAACATTCACCGTGATGGACGATGACCACCGCCTATCCAGAACATTTACTTCAATTGACTGGCCACAACTCCTTGGAAGTGCCTAAAGGTAAAAGTACTTAAAATGCCTAAAGTTTATGATTGATAATGCAGAATTTACTAATGAACTTAAAAAGTGGGCTAAGGGGTTTGCTGTGTACATTATTCATCTTTAACTTTAGCTCACTTTAGGCACTTGTTTAGTTACTCTTCCAGCTCCACATTCCAGTAAATATAGTCCCTCCATGACTGTGGCGTATGCTTAAAGCGTAATGTGACCTTTAAAATAGGCAACCATTTAGGTATGATTGGTTTCTTGATCAAG
>JAFDHR010000289.1 GCA_019308645.1 Deltaproteobacteria bacterium | reverse complement strand
CTATATCGCTTTGGTCATTGATCATGTCTCGAGCTACAGAACCAAAAAGGCCAATGCGGACGATGTCATAATTACTCCCTTTAAGCTTTTTAAACTGTCTTAAAATCCTTATGATATCTTCTTTTTCCATAACTACCTCTTTAAGGTCAAACCCTATCTTTCTTTTAGATTGTTTTACCGTATATTTGGAATATGGATTCGTCCGTTACATATTTACATTCAGTTTATTCTTTAGTGAATTTATCAGTACTATATAGATATTATAGGGACACATCAAATAATTAAACAACAGTGTAAAGTCTTTTTTTGACTCATGCCCTGCTTTTTTGCTTAACAGCACGTGTCATTCTACAGAATAGACATAAAAAAAGCTCCACGAACACTGGCCCGGTGCGGGCAGCAAATAGCTGACAGCTCCCCAGGACCGTGGTTTTGGTAACTAAATCTGTTTCGTTAACACCCTGCATCGAAATCTCTAACTTAAGTGATTTCAAGCGGTTACCGCGTAAAACCTCGTAACCGTTTTGGCGCAGTTCTTCGCCGAATTTCTCGATGTAATTGTCGATCGTCCGGGGTGTGACCTCGAAAAAAGCCGATACCTGCTCCTTGAGCACCACAGTTTTTCCTTCAAAAGGGATGCCTTTGATGCGTGTCGCCTTCTCTATTTCCTGCAAAGCATAGGGATTATTAAGTATATTCTGGCGATCAACCTGCGAAACGGTCAGGTCTTTCTTGTCTTTTTTGCTTTTCTCACTCATTTCATGTTTCCTCACAGGCTTTTCACATCATCAATGCCTGCATGCCGCAGAATCTGTCAACGGGCCAAATCTTCGTTTGACTTATGTTCTGTTTTTCTTGTCGAACACCAAGTGTCATTCACAAGAATAGACGTAAAAAAGCTCCACTAACACTGCGTTGGTGGAGCTTTTGGAAAACCTTTTTTGAACAATAGCAGAACAAAGCAGCCTCCTTGAAGGGCTGAATTACATTGCGGCAAGCTTACGCCTGTGGGTATGATTTGTCAAGGAGTATAGGTGGAGATGGGATTTGGGATTGAGGCATTAAGGGATTGTGAATTGAGAAAAGCAGAGAGCTTGATGGGGGAGCAGGGAAAGGCGCAGAGTGCGCAAAGATAAGCGCTTTGCTGCAATAATCAACTGTTTTGGCTCACCCGGCATTGGGACTTCCCTTTACGTATGCCAGAGGTACCGCAAACTTGCAAATTGTGGCTTTATTACATAGAGTGGGGGAGATAGCGAATCGGCGAAACTAAGTGGTGCCACGGGCTTGCCCGTGAGGCTCCAAAAAAGAAATGTTTTCTCTGTGTAGACTTTTTTTCTCTATCAATCGTCTAATTAATAAAATGAGCGCAAATGATACAATCTATGGATGATGAGAGAAGAATTTTCAGTGAACTGGTTGAAAACTATCAAAAAAAGGTTTTTCAGGTGGCTGTAGGTATGCTTGGCAATAAAGATGAAGCCCTCGATATTACACAGGATGTTTTTGTCAAGGCATTCAGGTCGTATAAAAAATTTCGATTTAATGCATCCCCTGAGACATGGTTGATCAAGATAACAATAAACAGGGTGAGGGACTACCTTCGAAAAGAAAAATTAAGAAGACTTCTTTTTTTACGGCCTGGAAACATTTCAGATAATCAAATAAATACAATGGCAGATACAACACAATCACCCCAAGAAATTCTCAAAGAAAAACAATTACAGACTCACTTGAGGGCATTTCAAGATGGCCTCAAGGGAAGAGAAAAAGAGGTTTTTTCACTCAGGTTTGGTAACGATTACACTATCAAGGAAATTTCTGAATTAACCGGTATCAGCCAGAGTTCAGTAAAAACCTATCTCTACAGGGCCTTAGACAAGGCCCAAAATTATCTTGCTGACTGGAAAACACCATGAACAATACTCACCTAAGTGATAAAGAGGTTTACTCCATGATCGTTGAACCGGATACGATCGATGAAAATCTCCAATTACACCTGAAGAAATGCCAGGATTGTCAAAAACGCCTTAAGAGGATAAAGGGATTTTTAAAGGCCTATCAGGAAGAAATTGAGCATACTGAGATAAATTGGACAATTGAAAAGGGGAAAATTCTTTCAGCCGTATCTGACTATCATGCCCCTGCATTAAGGCTGCGATGGGGAACGGCTGTAGTCCTCTCATTTATAATAGTTATTTCTGCCGTTTTATTAACTCAGATCTATTTCCAACCAAATAATGGCGGCAAGATTGAAGTAACAGAATTACAAAAGGAAATTTGGTTGTTTCCAGATAGTATAAGTGAAGTAGAACTTCCTCAAAGCATAGTGCTTCTCACTGAGTGGGAGGGGGAAGATTTTCAACAATTTTTAAACTTTTTTTTACCAATAGAGGAGGAACGTAATGAAGAAAAAGATTTTAATACTAACAGTTTTCGCATTAATAGGTTCTATCAGTCTATCTTTGCCTAATCTTTTCGCCTTTAATTCTCCAATGGAGAGTGGTAAATGGTGGTATAGGCCGGGTGTGAAAGATACATTACAGCTAACCCCTGATCAAATCGATACGATAAATAAGATCTGGATGGAACACAAAAAACGCCTCATTGATATCAAAAGTGATATAGGAAAGACCTATCTCGACTTAGAAAACGTGATGTCCCAACCTATGACAGATAGACAGGAGGCCTACAAATTAGCAGAGAGGCTTGGACAACTTCATTCCCAGCAGATTGAGAAACGTATTAAGATGGCCATAGACATTCGCCAAGAGCTTTCAATCGAACAATTTGAGAAACTTAAAGGCCTACGAAGGGAATTTGCACAAAGGCTTAGAGAAAAAGGGCCTCAAAGAGGAAAAAAGGGTCGACCTAAACTCAAGTAGGAAAAACGTCCTCGGGGAATTAATCGAAAATCATCAAGGCCCAAACTTTGTTATGTAGTTTTTAAGCATCTCTTTGTCCTTGGGATTCATCTCAATAAACTGGATTCCTATCCCAAGGGGCATCTTTTCGGTGCTCCTATCTTGAGGTCTTGTCCAAGCCACCTCGCCTTTGGTATTGATTTTTTGATTGCTGTCAGGAAGGTTGAATTCCAGATCTAAAAGGGAACCTACTGGTACATTCTTTGTAGTACGAATAAATAGTCCCCCTTCTCCAAGATTAGCAATATAGGACTTAAAAAAATCATCTGCCTTTTTGAAAGAGATACTAATCTTTCCGCGTACCCTTTTCCCATCTCGCCTGGCTAAAGAAACCAGACGCTGTGTGGTTTTTCTCAGTCTCTTCACAAGGCTGGTTACTATCTCTCTAAAATCTGAGTCTATTTGGTTAAATTCCCTATCTAAATAATCCTTATCCACTAACTCTAACACTGTGTCCTCAAGTGCAGTAGCATTAGCCGATCTGGGGGAATGATCAAGAAAACTCATCTCGCCAAAAATATCACCAGGCCCTAATATCTCCACAACAATCTCACCATCTTGAGCTTTCTTGCTGATCTCCACCCTCCCTGAATGTAAAATATAAACAGCGCGCCCATGACTACCTTCCTCAAATATAACATCCCCTGCCTTGTAGGTTTCTCTTTTAATCGTTAGAAACATTTGGATCTATCTCCTTTTTTTAACTTCTGGAAGTACTCAAGTATCTTGCCACAAAGGCACTAAGACACAATGACATTAAAATTAAAGAATTATTCCGTTAATAGCTTTTTTGATCAGGGACACAGCAAAATGAATAAAAAGACGCCATTATTCAATTTATATTTATCTTCCCTGAGCGCTGTCCGTCGGGTAGTTCTTTGGGCCTTTGTGACTTGGTGGCTGAATAGTTACTAACTGTTGAGTGCCACAACATCGATAACACTTCTTTGTGCCATAACATCGCTAACACTTACAATATTTACTAAAGTGTAT
>JAFDHR010000288.1 GCA_019308645.1 Deltaproteobacteria bacterium | reverse complement strand
TTTGTACCATAATCTAAAACCTCCTTTTGGCTTCAGATTATGGCTTTCTAGGAGTCCACTTTTAAACTTTAAATCTAGTAAAAACAGTCCACTTTTAATTCTTAACTGACATATCGAAAATTTTTACTTGACAGAGATTCCTAATTCAATTAGATTTTTTTTTCTGTATTTTTTATTTCTTTCCAGTATCTTACAATGATTTAATGGTATCTGAAACTAAAACCATTACGAGTCGGTATGATTAAAAAAAGGGATTATTTTTTTATTGACAAGATAAAATAAAAATAATAGTTACATTATAGCTAAAATGTAATCACATATTCCTCTTCTATAAGGAGTAACTTTAATTTCCTGATATTGTAAAGAAATGAATATGTTATCTGTCTTTTGCGTGGAGAGTGAACGTTTAAGATCTCCTAAGTAAACCATTTAAAACATCTAATTTTTATAGACTTTCAAAAAGGAGGAAAAAAAGTGGCATTTGAGATTCCCAAAATAAACTATACGGGTAAAGTAAAGGAAATAACTATAGGTGCTGGTAATAAAACAGCTACAGTAGGCGGCAGAGACTGCTATCCCTTTCATCTCTTTGAGGGGAGTATGCCTCACAAACCCATTATTGCTATGGAGATATGGGATATGGAGCCGGATACCTGGCCAGAAGCTGCCATTGAGCCATTTAAGGATGTCATTTCTGATCCACCAGCATGGGCCAAGAAGTGTGTCGAGGAATATGGAGCGCAGGTAATCGTTGTCCAGCTAAAAAGTACAGACCCAAACGGAGTCGACAGGCCAGTTGATGAGGCGGCAGATATGGCTAAAAAGATTGTTGATGCAGTGCCAGTGCCAGTTGTCTTCTGGGGGACCGCGGTCAATGAAAAGGATGAAAAGGTTCTTAAGAAGATAGCAGAGATTTGTGAGGGAGAAAACCTCAGCCTGTCGCCTGTTGAGGAAGCTATCCACAAGGGTGTAGGTGCCAGCGCCCTTGGATATAGGCACACAGTGGTAGCCTCAACGCCAATTGATATTAACCTGGCCAAACAGCTCAACATCTTACTTGGCAATCTGGGCGTACCTGACAGTCAACTTCTTAATGATCCTACTACAGGAGGACTTGGCTATGGTATCGAGTATGCCTATTCTGTTTCAGAGAGGATCTGTCAGGCAGGCCTGACCCAGGAGGATGAAAAGCTTCAAATCCCTATGATCAATAACCTTGGAAATGAGATCTGGAAATGTAAAGAGGCAGGACAACCAAAAGAAGAAGTTCCTAATATGGGTGAGCCTGGTAGAAGGGCCATTCTGATGGAAGCCGTAGGTGCAGTGTGCTATCTACTCGCAGGATCCGATATCCTCATTATGAGGCATCCTGAATCGATAAAGCTGGCACAAGAGATGATAGATGATTTTATGGTAGAGACTTAATAGTTTCATTAACATTGAATAAATAGATCAAGAAGGTCTAACGTATTCATCCTAAGAAGGAGGAAATTACGATGGCAGAAGAAGAAAAGGAAGTTGAAAAAAAGGTAGTTGAAAAAAAGAAAAAGAAGACCGGACCAAAGAGCATAGATCCGGCAACCTTAAAGATGATTGCTCGCGCTGAGGAGCTTGAGATCGAAACCATCTTTGACAGGGCAGACAAGATGAAACCCTGTCCCATAGGTGCGGAGGGGACGTGCTGCAAAAACTGCAGTCAAGGACCATGTCGACTTCCATTGCCCAGAGGTGGGATTGAAGGAAAAGATGAGAGAAAAGGTCTTTGTGGTGCCACGGCAAATACAATAGCGGCCAGAAACTTTATCCGGATGATAGCTGGTGGTGCAGCAGCCCATTCAGATCATGGCAGGGGTGTGGCAGAAACCTTTTTAGCGGCTGCTAAAAAAGAGACAAAGGATTATGGAATCAAAGATACCAAGAAGCTCTTGGAGATTGCCCCTGACTTTGGGGTAGCACTGACTACAGGTAAGGGAGAGAAAGAAAAACCGCGGAGCATAGATGATATTGCTGTTGAGGTTGGAGAAAAGGCCCTTGCCCAGTGGGGGCAACAGGAAGGTGAACTCCTGACTGCCCGAAGGGCACCGAAAAATAGGGTTGAGCAGTGGAGGAAAATCGGAGTATTCCCCAGAGGCATTGATAGAGAAATAGTTGAGATCATGCACCGGACCCACATTGGTGTTGATCAGGACTACAAAAACCTTATGTTTCAGGGTACCAGGGCAGCCATTGCCGATGGGTGGGGAGGATCCATGATCGCCACTGACCTTCAAGACATCCTATTTGGTACCCCATATCCCATAAAGAGTCAGGCCAACCTGGGTGTGCTTAAAGAGGATATGGTAAACCTTATAATCCATGGCCATGAACCGCTTCTCTCTGAGATGATTGTGGTGGCAGCGGAGCTGCCAGAGATGCAGGAATTGGCCAAGAAGGTAGGTGCAAATGGAATTCAATTGTCTGGTATCTGCTGTACGGCAAATGAAATAGTCCAGAGACACGGTGTTCCATTAGCAGGGAACTTCCTGATGCAGGAGCTTGCTATTATTACCGGTGCAGTTGAGGCCATGGTGGTTGATATCCAGTGTATCATGGAAAATGTGGCCAATGTAGCTGCCTGTTTTCATACCAAGTTGATTACAACCATGGCGATTGCCAAGATGGAAGAGAAAAATGTTATCCATATGGAATTCCATGAAGAAGATGCCCTGAAAACAGCCAAAAAAATTGTCAAAACTGCAATAGAGAATTTCCCTAATAGGAAGGCTGGGGTAATGATCCCGGATGAAAAATCGGACCTCATTGCTGGATTTTCCTACGAGGCTATCAACTATCACCTTGGAGGTTCATTCAGGGGCTCTTATACGCCTCTTAATCAGAATATTATCAATGGGAGGATACGAGGCATAGGTGGAGTGGTTGGCTGTAATAATGCCAGGACCGTTCATAACAATGATCATATTACGGTGTTGAAGGAGTTAATAAAAAACGATGTCATAGTGCTTACCACTGGGTGTAATGCCATTGCAGCAGGCATGGCAGGGCTTTTGACTCCTGAGTCAGCAAAGGTCTTTTGTGGCCCAGGGCTGGCAGAGGTATGTGAGACTGTGGGAATTCCTCCAGTACTCCATATGGGTTCCTGTGTTGACAACAGCAGGATTCTGATGGCAGCAACCGAGGTAGTCAAGGCAGGAGGTCTTGGAGATGATATAAGTGAATTGCCAGCAGCCGGATCAGCACCTGAGTGGATGAGTGAAAAGGCAATAAGTATAGGTCACTACTTTGTTGCCTCGGGTGTGTATACGGTATTTGGTGTAACCTTTCCTACAAGTGGGGCACCTGTTTTTCAGGATTATCTCTTTAAGGAATTTGAAGAGATGTATGGCGGAATGTGGGACTTTGAGGCAGACCCAATAAAACATGCCCAGAAGATGATTGCACATATTGACAAGAAGCGGGCGGCCCTCGGAATCGACAAGGCAAGAGAGAGGGTCCTCTTTGATATGGCTGCACGACGTGATTTAGAGGCAGCTTAAAGAATATGATCGAATTGAATCGTAAAATACCTTAAGAATAAGGAGGAGAAAGATATGTCAAAATTAGTAGCATTTGCTGCCATACAGGGTGGCTACAATATAGTTTCCAAGGCAGAAGGAAAATTAAAAGAGGCCATAGATAAGTATGGTCCTAAGCAGGAGATAGCCTTTCCAAATACGGCCTACTATCTACCTATTATCTATTCTATACTGGGAGAAAAGATTGAAACCCTGGGCGATGCAGAGCCGGTTATGAAACGTTGCAGGGCGTTGCTCCCAGCTCATGTTAAAAAAGACTGCAATGTTCCCTATTTAGGTCCACTTCTGGATGCGGGCATGGCTGCTCTTTTTGCTGAAGAGATAGTCGAGGCCATTCGCTATGTGGAAGAACCTGATTTCTATCAACC
>JAFDHR010000287.1 GCA_019308645.1 Deltaproteobacteria bacterium | reverse complement strand
CTTGTTCTCAGGGGAGTAAGGCAGGTCGGGAAAACATATTCGGTCAAACAATTCGGTCAAAATTCTTTCGATACTATGGCCCTTGTGGACCTGGAACGTAATCCGGGCTGGCACCGTGTATTTGATGGAAATTTAGATCCGAGGCGTATCTGTGCCGATCTGGAAATCCTTTTGAAACAGAAGATATTGCCTGGAAAAACACCACTCTTCATAGATGAAATTCAGGCCTGCCCAAGGGCTATAACGGCTCTCCGCTACTTTTATGAGGATCTGCCCGATCTACATGTGGTTGCAGCTGGGTCGTTGCTTGAATTTGCCATGAAAGATATCTCCTTTCCTGTAGGCAGGGCCACGTTTTTGCAGCTTTATCCTATGTGCTTTGCAGAATACCTTCAGGCCCTCGGTTATGATGAAGCGGCGGAAATTATTATCGCACCCCCGACACGAGCCTCGGATACAGTCCACGAATTTCTTTGTGAGGAACTGCGACGATATTTTTTTATCGGGGGAATGCCTGAAAGTGTTAAGTCCTATAAAGAAACAGGTTCAATGCGTGAATCTTTTGAGGTACAGGCTGAAATCTGCGATACGTACCGAATGGATTTTGCGAAATACAGCCCAAAAGTGGTTGAGGGGATAAGGACATATGGCTGTTTGATAATCTATCACCATTATGCAAGAGGTGCAAAAGCCGTGATCAAGGTTTTTCCTTGCTACGACTCTTTTGCTTTTCAGCGATTACATAATTTTCATTACAAAGGGGAAAGGGGGACATTTTAAAATTATAAATACCTTACCATAGTAGCTCGCCATGTTTATCATTCCACGGTCAATCATTTTCTTCAGTACATTGTAATCTACCAACCAGAAATTTCAGATAACTTGCCATCATTGCAGCCAAATATCTCTTCCATAAACCATCTGAGTATCACAATCCTATAAGTTAAAAGGTAGACCAAAAAGGATATTTCCATAAGTGAAGGTTTCTGTATCAAACCTATAATTACTTGATATTCAATGTTTTGTTCTGTAATCTTCAATAGAATCAGGTAATGTCCGTATAGAACCTTTGGTAAGTATCCGCTACTAGACGTTGTTGCCAGACATAACAAGATATGGATCCAAAAAACTTCTTTCATGGACCTACTATTTGTTTCCTCAAAGAAATGGGCAACTAAAATGTCTGGAACCGGATGACGATATCCCTCAGCATACAAATGATCTTTATTTGAGGGGAATAGGATCACCATGGAAATTTATTTCAGAAGAGATAATGGCCCAGTAGATGAACTCATTCAAGATTTAATCGAGCTTGTAAGTGATATCCGCCGACCTAAAATAATCCGAGAGATGATACTGGCATCACTCAAAGCCGGTCAAGAAGATGATGGCAGAGTTGACCTGAAGCTCATGAATACCTCCTTGAAGGAGATGCGCTTTACGGCAAAGGCATTCAGTGCCTACCGACATGTTAAAAAGGTCACGGTTTTCGGATCGGCTCGAACACGGCCTGATGAGACAACCTACAAGATGGCCCGCCTGTTAGGCCAAAAGTTATCTAAGTCAGGATATATGGTAATCACGGGGGGTGGTCCCGGCATCATGCAGGCGGTAAGTGAGGGAGCCGGGCCAGAATACTCCTTTGGAGTGAACATTCGACTTCCTTTCGAACAAAAGCCCAATCCCGTTATTGAAGGGAGCCTTAAGAATATATCATATAAATATTTTTTTAATCGAAAAGTGGCCTTTCTCAAGGAATCCGATGCAATAGCGCTCTTTCCAGGTGGATTTGGCACACTCGATGAGGCGATGGAAACGCTTACCCTCGTGCAAACAGGGAAGCGTAATCCTGTGCCGCTTGTCCTTGTGGACGAGCCAGGGGGCACATACTGGATTAGATGGATTGAATTCGTTAAAGAAAATCTTCTGGCACGGGGCTATATCAGCAAATCAGATTTGACACTATTTGAGAGGGTCGATTCCGCTGATGATGCCCTTCAAAGAATCAATCACTTCTATTCCCGCTATCATAGCCTGCGATATATTGACAATCGTCTTGTAATTAGGCTTATCTCAGGTATTGATCAACAGAAAATGGAAGAACTGAGGGTTTGCTTTTCAGATATCCTGAGACCGCAAGGGGAGATATATTTGTCGGGACCTCTTCCAGAAGAGATCGATGAGCCTGAGATCGGACATCTACCCAGACTCATACTGGACTTCAAGCGGGAGGATTTTGGAAGACTAAGAGAGCTCATTGATGTCATCAATACCGACTGATGGAGGATAGCCCAAGGCAGAAACCAATTGATCTATCTTTTCTGCTTTCTAAAATTGCTATAAACCTATTTTGCTTAGGATCCACCTGAAAATATCACAATACGATCACTAATCAGAAGTGATCCCGGCCTTTTAGAATATCGATTACTTTATCTAATCATAACCTCATCTTTCCCTATGCAAAAAATCAAAACCAGACCTGGGATATCTTGCCATTATTGCAGCCAAGTATCGCTTCCATATTCCATTTGGATATCAAAATTCTATAAATTAATAGGTAGATCAAGAGAAGATTAATTGATGAAGGGGTAATAGAGGATATCCCCCCTCGCCTCATCTTTTTGAAAGTGTTTTGTGTTTTTTGCCTATCTTTTTCCCCCACAAGATCTTGGAAAATGGATTCATTGACAAATTTCTCTCAAACCTCTAAAATTGTAATTATTCATCTGGAAAAAGAAGAAATCCCCTGTAGCTGTACCAAATTTACGCTTCTTCACTCACGTTCAAGAGCCTGCTCTCTTTTATGCTTTTTGAACTCTCCTGATGGTCGTCGACTCTCCTTAAAAGGTAAGCCAAATTTTTTTGAGGAGCATATTTCAACAAAGGAATGACATAGTGATGAACGGCTGGGATATAAGCGCTAAACTCGGCTCTGGACCTCCTCCAGACACTATTGTATGCCCGACAGATAAAGCCGAGATGGTGTTGGTGCCCAAAGGTCAATTTACCATGGGAATTACCCCGGAAGAGCTCCGCCATGTCTTTTTGCGAGACAGAGGGGTGAACCAGGTATTTGCTACCGAGATACCCGCTCGCAGTGTTTTTCTTGAGGCATACTATATTGATCGGTATCCAGTGACGAACTATCAATACAATACATTCCTTAAGGAAACAGGGCACCGAGCACCGTATCTCTGGGATCATCCCATATGGAGAAAGTCTATGCAACCGGTTGTGTTTGTAGGCTGGGATGATGCAAGGGCCTATTCCACGTGGGCGGGAAAATCCCTCCCCACTGAGGCACAGTGGGAAAAAGCAGGCAGGGGAACAGACAGGCGTTTCTGGGCATGGGGCCATGAGTTCATCCTCGGGAGATGTAATTCCAGAGAACTCGGGCTTGGGACCACATCAGAGATCGGCCTCTTCCACACAGGGATGAGCCCATATGGGTGCTACGACATGTGCGGTAATGTATGGGAGATGTGCGAGGGCCAATGGCAAGGGGGATCTTTTCCCATGCGGGGAGGATGCTTTTTAGGGTCCGCAACATTTGTGAGGGTTACCTGTCGCTGGAGCCCTGAAGACCCCATCAACGGCGCCCCCTGGCTTGGATTTCGCTGTGTAAAGGAGATTCCCACGTAACAGTGGCACCATAGAGTTTATTGAACACTTTTAAGTTATTAAATTTTTTATAGTATTACAGGGATATCAGCCCTCTATAACCTCCTTCAGAACCCCTGTTATCTCCGGGTACTGAAACATAAACCCTTGCCTGAGTAGCTTTACAGGGATAACTATCTGCCCTTCAAAAACCACCGATCCAACCACTATAAAAAGGTGTTGAAAAGTGTCCTGCGCAAGTGTGAAAATTTGTTACCGGCAGGCTAAACTGGCCTCGCTTTTTTTCTGCTTTCTGTTTTTCTTGACCCATGTCGAAAACTG
>JAFDHR010000286.1 GCA_019308645.1 Deltaproteobacteria bacterium | reverse complement strand
TGAGCCCGCCCTGGTGCGACGTGATTTGAATATACGCTTGCTTCTGATGTATCATCAATCCTGGTTTATCTTTACTGACTCAGGTATTACCAGGTCTGGGCCAGGGCTAAAGTGCCTAAAATGCCTAAAGTTAAGTTGTTTACCGAGTAAGCACTCAAGCATCTGAGCACTCAACTACTTTCATCCTTCCTTGTAGTGGAAAGGCGATGTGTGTTCATTTGAAAATTTTATGCCAACAGGCAAAATGTTTTGTGTATAGATATAAGGTAATTGCTCAATACCTTGTGGATTTTTACCCGCCTTAAGCGGGTAAATTTACTGCTTTTTTAGGGCATGGGTATCTTTTTTTGCTTATGCCCTTAAATAAAGCTCAGCTTAGTTGTCATTTCAAAATTGGGTAATATAGACGGATCATATGATTCTAAGGCCAAGTTGCCCTTCGGCCTCGAGCGACTCGACATGAGCTCGCCGACATGTCTCAGGGCCGAGAGGCTATTACCCAGTTTTGAAATGACATGGCAAGGCACCCTATTAAGAAGGGCATAACAAAAAAAGACACCCATGCCCTTCCTTAAATTATTGAGCAGATACGATATAAGATATATCTCTTTTTTGTTTTATTTTGGTGACTTATTCAGTCTTTTCCCTTTCGTATCACCTTTCCGCCAAATTTACTTCTTATCGCATCCATGGCCTTATCCACCTTTCGGTTTTTGTCTGTTTTATCTCCCTCGGTAAAGAGAGAAATTTGAGATTCCTCTTTACTCACATCCAAGTTGGAAACAGCAACTCCCATAAGCCTTACCTTTTTCTTTAAAGGGTATTCGGTAAGCTGTGTAATAGCACAATCCGATATCATTTTGGTACTATACGTGGCGTGATTAATGGTTCTCCCCCTGCTCATCTCGGAAAAATCCTCGAACTTTATCTTTAGAGTAATAGTCTTCCCCTTTAGCCCCTCTGCCCTTAATCTCATGCCCACCTTATCTGCATGGGAAGCTATCAATCTTTTTAAATACGTGACATCCTCGGTATCTTTTTCCAAGGTCTCCTCTGAACTAATGGACTTGATCTCTCTTTTTGAAACTACCTCCGAGTCACCTCTGCCTTTCGCAATGTTGTACAACCTAAGGCCAAATTTCCCAAAGTCCTTCAAAAGTTGCTCTCTCGTGGATCTCTTTAAATCCCCAACTGTATTGACACTGTGCCGTCTGAGGTCTTCTAAAGTCCTTTTTCCAACACCGGGGACCTTTGCCACCGGCAATATGGATAAAAATTGATCCACCTCCGTGGCTGAAATTATCGTTAAACCATCAGGTTTGTTCATCTCAGATGCAACCTTTGCCATAAACTTGTTGGGGGCAATACCTATTGAACACGTTAATCCTGTCGCTTTACCAATCCGTTCTTTTATTCGCCTTGCTATCTCCTCAGGGCATCCGAAAAGATTTTCTGTACCAGTAATATCAAGATAGGCCTCATCGATAGAAACCTGTTCTACAAGGGGTGAAAAGTCCTTTAACAGGCCCATTATTTTTCGGGAAACCTCTTTGTATCGTTCCATTTTTACAGGAAGAAAAACTCCGTGAGGGCACTTTTCCTTCGCTTGAAATATTGGCATAGCAGAATGGATGCCAAACCGTCTGGCCTCATAACTTGCAGTGGAAACAACACTCCGCCGACTTATGCCGCCAACAATCACAGGCTTTCCCTTTAGAGATGAATCATACAGCACCTCAATGGCGGCAAAAAAGGCATCCATATCAATGTGAAGGATTGTTCTGGACAAGGTTTAGGAAATGTCCATAGTTAGTTGTTAGTAGTTTTATATGAAAGAAACTCGAAACTGGAAACTAGATAAAAAGGAATTCTACATCCCTACTCAATGAGTCACGAATGACGAGAAATTTTTTCATGCTTCGTTGTGGCTGTAAGGCATGGAGGTTCGTTGCACTTGTTTACTCAGCATCTAGTGCCTAATCACGAGTTGCGTGCTAAAAAAATAAAAAGTGACGAAACCATACTTATAAAAAATACCCATGAATTTAATTGTGCTATTGTGTTTATTTGCCTTAACTTTAGGCACTTATTCAGGCTTTATCATAATGAGAAAATTGCATAGTGAAGGTAGCCCTCCCCTGAGAGGAAGAGCGTAGGGCTGTTGAATAGCCAAACATCTTGGAAAGGGGTGCTATAGCCGCCAATATCTTGATTGTTCCTTTTGCTGTAATTTGCTCAATTCTACCACCCCTTTTATTCAAATCACTAATTACATCGCCTACAAATTCTTCAGGAACAATTATTTCGAGCTTCATAATAGGCTCCAGAAGCAAAGGCGAGGCAAGCTCACAGGCTTCTTTATAGGCCATTGATGCAACAATCTTAAAGGCCAGTGGAGAAGACAGCAGCTCTTTTACCCTGGCATCCAGAAGAGTCGTTTCCACATCAATTACCGGATACCCCATCAAGACCCCACTTTCTG
Organism: Deltaproteobacteria bacterium; assembly: GCA_019308645.1. Next base: position 1,460 of record JAFDHR010000286.1, on the reverse strand, counting down.
ATGCCTCCTTTATGCCTTCCTCTACAGAGTTGATAAACTCTTCAGTCATGAGGGGGTCTGACACTTTATTGACAAACCGATTCCCTTCCCCCCTTTCCATAGGTGACACCTCTGCTGTAATGCCTGCAAAGTGCGTTTCTCCGGCCCATTCTCTGTCGAAAACCGTCTCGATTTGTGCCTTTTTGCTTATAGTTTCTCTATAGACAACCTGAGGTTTTCCGGTGTTTACACCAAGAGAAAACTCCCTTTTTAGTCTTTGAGCTAAAACCTCGAGATGAAGCTCGCCCATACCAGAAATTATAATCTGGCCTGTATCCTCATCTACTGTAAATTTGAATGTGGGGTCTTCATCAGTGATTTTTGTAAGATTGTATAATAGCCGTTCTTGATCCTTCAATTGTTTTGGTTCCACTGCCATGGATATTACCGGCTGATCAAACTCCATGGACTCAAATGCTATAGGATGATCTTTGTCACAAAGAGTATCGCCAGTAGAGGTCTCTTTTAAACCCATAACTGCGATGATATCACCACTTACTGCCTGATCTATTCTCTCTCTTTTGTTTGCATGCATCCTCATGATCCTGGCCACCCGTTCTATAATATTCTTTGTGGGATTATAGATTGTAGAGCCTTGTCTCATTACTCCGGAGTAGATCCTGATAAATGTCATTTTTCTTCCCTGATCCATTGCAACCTTAAAGGCCAGAGAAGAGAAAGGTTCTTTTGCTGTCGCAGACCTCGTTTCGGATTCTTTTGTCTTCGGATTAATTCCTTTCACCGGTGGAACATCAAGAGGGGAAGGAAGATATCTAACGATTCCATCCAAAAGAGGCTGTATGCCTTTATTTCTCAATGCTGCCCCACAGTAAATGGGAACAAGTGCGAGGCTTATGGTAGCCTTTCTAATTACCCTCTGAATAGACTGAATATCTATTTCTTCTTCAGATAGATACCTCACCATTATGTCATCATCATTATCGGCTAACAACTCAATCATTTTTTCCCGGTGTCTGTGAGCCTCTTCTGCGTAATCTTCCGGGATATCTGTCTCCTGAAAGGAAATTCCGAGATCATCATCGCTCCACTCAATGGCCTTCATCTTAACTATATCGATCACACCCTTAAAATCTTCTTCCAGTCCCCATGGGATCTGGAGGATCAATGGAATAGCACCAAGCCTTTCTCTCATCATCTGTACAGCGCCATCAAAATTTGCACCGAGCCTGTCAAGCTTATTGACAAAGGCTATCTTGGGAACACCATACCTATCCGCCTGATGCCATACCGTTTCTGACTGGGGTTCTACACCGCCTACTGCGCAAAATACTCCGATGGCCCCATCTAAAATCCTTAAGGATCTCTCAACCTCAATGGTAAAATCCACATGCCCTGGTGTGTCTATGATGTTTATGGTGTGATCAAGCCATTTGCAGGTAGTAACAGCAGATGTTATTGTT
>JAFDHR010000285.1 GCA_019308645.1 Deltaproteobacteria bacterium | reverse complement strand
ATTAAAAAAACTCGGCCTGAAGAATGAGCCTTCTCACTTAGTGTGATTATTTGAAAGGAGCAAGTAAATGGAATCAATGGGTAAAGTTCTGGTAATAAACTACGAGAAGTGCACGGGGTGCCGGTTGTGTGAACTCGTCTGTGCGGTAATGCATGATGGTATTTCTAACCCGACTCGGAGTAGAATAAGGGTGATGAAGTGGGAGTCGGAGGGTCTTTATATCCCAATGGCTTGTCAGCAATGTGAAGATGCCCCGTGTATGAATGTCTGCCCGGTAAAGGCCATCTCCCGTGATGAGGAGCTTGGCCGGTTAGTGATTGACTATGATGTATGTATCGGGTGCCGCTCGTGTGTTGCTGTCTGTCCCTTCGGCGCTATGAGTTTTAATTCCATAGACAAGAAGGTATTCAAGTGCGACCTCTGTGATGGCGACCCTCAATGCGTCCGGTTCTGTGAGGTAAACGCAATTGAATATGTTGATGCCGATGATGTCAGTCTTTTAAAGAAGAAAGATGCGGCGGAAAGAATTTCTATTGCGGGGAAAGAGGCAGCGGCCTTAGCGGCTCAGGTGTAATTACTATAAAAATTGTATTTAACTGAGGCACGGAGATTTCCAGCCATAGCCGGAAATCTCCGTTTTTTTATCAGCCACCAATAGAACACATTTTTCGGTAAACCATCTGCTCGTGTTCAAGGTTCAGTGGATGGGATGGTGGTTTGAGGTCTACCGCCTCTAAAAAAACCTTGATTAACTCCTCATCAAGGCAACCCCTTCTTAAAGGTTCCTTGATATCCACCTCGGTGTTTGAAAGGAGACACGGTAAAATCATGCCATCGGCGGTTAGTCTGAGTCTGTTACAATCCTTGCAAAATGAATCGCTGATTGCGCTTATGAAACCTACCTCCCCCTTACCGCCATCAAATCTAAACCTGGATGCCGGACCATCATTTTGCCCATGAGAAAGCGGTATCAATGGACCTAATGTGTTTACAAGCGCCTTTTTTAGCTCTGAGTTGGAGACAAATGCCGTGTTATTGGTCTGTAGTCCAATAGGCATACATTCTATAAACCTTATATGATAGGGCTGATCAATGGCAAGGCGGGCAAAATCCAGCACCTCATTATCATTTACTCCCCTCATAACAACGATATTTATCTTTATGGGATAGAATCCCATATCCCTGGCCTTTTCTATCCCCTCCCAAACCTCATTAAAATAATCAAACCGGGTAATCAATTTAAAATTGAGCCTCTTAAGGCTATCAAGGCTTACATTGATCCTTTTTATACCGGCAGCCTTTAGTGTCTCCAGATTATCCTTCAGACAGACACCATTCGTGGTTAGCGAAACGTCATCAAGACCACTAAGGGATGTAAGCATGAGTATAAATTCCTGAACTCCCTTCCTGACAAGCGGTTCTCCTCCTGTCAGCCTGATCTTGTTTATGCCCAATTTTATCCCAATCCTGGCAATCCGAAGTAATTCTTCATAACGCAATATGTCTTTATGCCTCAGCTTTTTTTCACCCTCGGGCGGCATGCAGTAAATACAGCGCAGATTGCATCTGTCAGTAAGGGATATTCTCAGGTAGTTTATCCTTCTATTGAATCTGTCAATTAACATGTATCGCTTCGCTTAATTCAGGAATTTAGAAATTCATCCAGCATCCATTATCTCTTATTAGCTTTAGGCACTTTCGCTCACTTTAGGGACTTAAATCAGGGCATATCAATCTCAATCCGCCCCTTTTTAAATCCCTTAAGGGAGGATAGCATTGCCAAAAAGCTGTTTTTGAACAGGTTGGACATAAAGGGGTTTAACGGAAACTCAACCCCATCGACCTTAATAGAGATTGGTGGATTCAAAGAAACACAGTCTGCAGTTGATTTTTTACCCTTAACGATCTCCATTGCCAGTCCATAGCAGCTTTCATACCCACAGTGACCGCAATTTAGATTAGGCAACTTAAAGGATTTTTCGCTAACAAGAGCAGCCATCTTTTTTACATGATCATCATTTTCAATGGCAAAATCAGAGATACCTCCGTTAAAACTGGCGGTAAAGAGCTGCAATCCATCAAACAATTCACTTTCCTCGTCCTTGTTCTTTATGCACACAATCTTTGGAAATGTCTTTTCTTTTTTAAATCCCTCTATCAATACAATATCACAGTCAACATATGTCAGGATATCCCCTATATGTTTTTTCCCTTTCAAGATTATCTCCGATTCTCCTGGGGAAATCGCAGACACGAATGGAACGAAGGACCTGAACTTTGATGTGTCTGAATCCGGGAAATCAATATTTCCTGGAACATGTTTGAGAATAGCAACACTGTGCCCCATTCCTGATAGTGCCTGAGCTAATCTGATAATCAACGTGGTCTTTCCGCTTTTTTTATACCCAACAACTCCAACTGCCTTCACCTTACACCTCCTGAGTTTTTGTCATAGCTTTCTTGTCACTTAAAAATTTTTTCAAAGATCTTCTCGTCGGCTTTCTGGCAATCTTCTTTTAGGCGAGTGTAATCCATTAAAAGTTTTTTCCCATCCTCTGTTAGGCTAGATCCGTGTCTCCTTTCAGTGAGTACGATCTTTTTATTTAAATGACCTTCTGTGGCCTTGATCTTTCCCCATACACCCCTGTATGACATTTTCATCAATTTGGCTGCCTGATTGATTGAACCTGTTTCTTCAACGAGCTCCAGGATCCTCTGCCGGCCCTCTCCAATGATGATATTACCCTTTCTGTCTTCCAGCCATTGTCTCGACCTTAATCTGACGCTTTGCATGACTACCTCCAAAATCAGATCACCTTCCATAAATCTCCACTCTTTGCCGGGTTATAGCCTCCCAATCCCTTAACCCTTTCCCTAAAATCATTTGATTTGGTAATGTCTATAAGGGCTTGTATCTTGGAATCATCCACAAACGAGGATGGAATTACCAAATCATATTGCTCTTTTACAATGGGAATAAAATCACAATTGAGGGCTTTTGCTGCTGCCATAATCCCCATACCAACATCTGCCATCCCATTTAAAACAGCTACAGTTACATTCATATGGGTATACTCCTCATTTTCATAACCATTTATACGGGAAGGATCTATACCCATTTTGCTTAATCTATAGTCAAAAAGGACCCTGGTGCCTGATCCTGGTTGCCTGTTTACAAAGGTAAGGTCATCATGTGTAAGGTCTTCTATCCCCTTTACTCTTTTAGGGTTTCCTTTTTGAATGATCAGGCCCTGTTCCCTTTCTACCAGGTTGAACATATGCACTGGAAGGCCTTTTAGATATTTACCGATATAGGAGGTATTGTATTCACCTGTGTGGGTATCTAAAAGATGGGAGCCAGCAATGTGTGCGGTACCTTTTTTCAGTGCCAACAATCCTCCAAGGCTCCCTACATTCCCTGAGGCAATCCTTATGCCATCAGTATCTTTTCTGATCTCATCAGACAGGATATCCAGGGTGATATCATGGCTTCCAATAATAACAATTGTATTAAAAATATCTTCAAGATCTACGAGAAGTTCCGCATCTATTTCCTCACCTGCCACAATACCTTCTAAAAAAGAAGGGATCCTGATAATACCCTCTGCCTTACTCATGGTTGTAACTGATCCAGCCCCCCTGGGGAGAGGTATGGCCACCACCCTATCTCCCACCTTGCCAATATTAACCCTGATAAATTCTTCAGACCCAAGTTTTGAAGGGATATCCCTTGAGGCAACTACCTTAGATAATTTTTTTAACGGCGTAATTGAGCCCTGTAACCGATAAAGGAAAGGCCTCACAAACTCATTGAAGGCAATATAGGCAGAAACAGGGTATCCCGGAATACCGATAACAGGTTTTTCTTTTACACTACCAAGAATGGTGGGCTTCCCAGGCATTATAGTGACACCATGAACAAGAAGCTCTCCTGTATCTTCAATTAT
>JAFDHR010000284.1 GCA_019308645.1 Deltaproteobacteria bacterium | reverse complement strand
TTGAGCCAGGACCGTTTGGCTCTATATTATCAACTTGAATTCCAGGCTCTGATAGAAACTTTAGCCATATAGTCAAATGAATTAGTCCCATAAAATCGCTGATTTATCGGGATTAAAAAGGCTATTATGAAGAATAATTTTATAATCTTAGTGTCTTGGTGTCTTTGTGGCAAGATACCTGAGTTACAGAAAAAGGAATGAACTTAGCCCAATTTCTCTGTGAAACCCAGTGTTCCATGCACTATGCCGACACAAATCCCTTGCATAAATAGTATAATATGGTTATATAATGAATAATTGCGTCCAAAATTAAGACAACTTGCGGTTTGGCTATACAAATAGAGAGTATAGCCAATTCCAAAACTCGCAAAACCAGTGGGGATGTAGCTCAGATGGGAGAGCGGTACGTTCGCAACGTACAGGTCAGGGGTTCGATTCCCCTCATCTCCACCATTAATTTACATCTCAAGATTTCTATAACTTATTGCATATTACTGGTAATCAAGTAATGCTATTCGAATGGAATTATGGAGCTTGGAGTAATGGAGTGGTATCCAATAAGAACGGAATAATTATTTTTTCCTTTAAACCCATCACTCCAGTATTCCATTAATCCAGTATTCCAATTAGGTCGAAGTGTATAATCTTAAAAAATAAGGATAAATTAAATGGAAAGAAGTGCAGATATTGAGCGAAAGACACGTGAAACAGACATCCAATTAAGGCTAAATCTCGACGGAAAGGGCCTCTCATCTATCGATATCGATATCCCTTTTCTTGGGCATATGTTTGAATTGATGACAGCTCATGGCTTCATGGATCTTAATGTCAAGGCGAAAGGAGACATAGAGATCGATTATCACCACACTGTTGAGGATTTAGGCATATGTCTGGGTAAGGCTATAAATCAGGCCTTAGGAGATAAGAAGGCAATCAAAAGATATGGGCAAGCCATGATTCCCATGGATGAGTCCCTGGCACAGGTAGTAATTGATATCTCAAACCGACCGTATCTTTCATACGATGTGCCCTTAAATAGGAACATGACAGGAAAGTTTGATGTTGACCTTCTGGAAGAATTCTTTAGGGCACTGGTAAATTATGCACGCATTACCATGCACATTAAACTCATATCTGGTAGTGATGCGCATCATATTGCCGAGGCAATCTTTAAGGCCTTTGCAAGAGCATTGGATCAAGCCTCTCAAAGAGAAGAAAGGCTGGATGATGTCCCATCCACAAAAGGCATTTTATAGTCAATCCTTACTTTCCTTTAAAAAGCTCCTTGCAATTGTTTTTCTCATTTTTGTGCTGAGCCTCATTTTTAGCTGCCATATACCCAAACACAACTACCAAAAAAGAATCTCTTTTCCTCTAAAGATTGAAAGCATTGTTGTTGTAGGGTTTAAACCTGCCCTTTCAGAGGAAGAGAGACCTTCTCTTTTTCGATGCCCTATCTGTGGAGCAACATTTATGGCAGAACCTGTATCAGGTGACGTGGCAGAGGCAATGACTATTTCTCTATTCAACTGTCTGGAGACGAATCAAAAATATACTCTCGTTCCACCTGGACAGGCAAAAGGAGTGTATTCAACTATCCTTTCTCAAAACATAACCATTGGCAGAAAAGACATGCTACAAAAGATAGGCAAATCCTTTTCATCGGATGCAGTGTTATTCGGATACATTTATCGCTGGACAGAGAGGGTAGGAACAGAATATGGCATTGAGTCACCTGCCTCTGTAGCCTTTGATCTTCATCTTGTAAGCACTGATACTGGTTCTATCCTATGGAAGGATAGTTTTAAGAAGACGCAACTATCTCTATCAGAGAATTTACTTGACATCTCAACCTTTATAAAAAGTAGAGGTAAATGGCTTAAAGCAAAAGAGCTGGCTTATATCGGATTGGAGAGCATGATTAAATGTATCGGTGATTCTACAAGTCGTTGAATGTATATTTCATCATTCCCTAACCAGTCCGATTTGTACTGCCGGAGTTTAGCTGATACAAGAGAAAAAATATTATCGCAATATCGGCTAATTATAGAGAAGTCGCGAAGCGCGGGCCAGTATTCCAATTATGAATGCCTGCAATAGAAGATTGTTCCAGGTAAGTCGCGAACACACGAGATAATGTTGTCCCTCATCTTAACACTCCTGGTTTTTGCTTGACATTTGCCTGAAGAAGTGTTCATATTCTGAACGTTCTTCTATCTCAATCCCTTTTTTCAAAAATGGCGGGAGAGAACACTAAGAGGGCTATAAGCTGTTCCCTATACTCTATTGCTATATGTGCCATTCATTTAGTTATGCTGATCTTTATCCCTTAAAAGTTGAGCCCCTTTTGATTGAAAAATAGTAATATATTTCAGTAAGTTACAATAATAACTGGTATGTAACTTAAGAGGCGGAGCTGACTCTGCACAAAGCACTTATATCCGCAATCTTTACCCCGAAGCGAAGCGGATCCCGTCACCGGGACCGAAGCGAAGCGAAGATCCCGCCTTCAGCCTGTTGGAATGAAGTGGAAATCCCGCCGGAAGCAGAAAGAAGGCAAAACTCCCCCATAGATAAGTTGCTGAAAAGACCAGCCCAAGAAAATCCTAAAAATCCAGTAAATCATGTCTAATATAACAATAAATATTTAATTACTTGTGTTTATCAGTGAAATGCGTAGCATATTTCACTGGGGGCCGGTCCCATTCATTTATATATTTACACTAATTCTACGAGGTTAACATGAAGGCATTAATCACTGGGATAACAGGACAGGATGGTTCATATTTGGCAGAGCTTTTACTTTCTAAAGGCTATGAGGTCCATGGACTCATCCGCCGCTCCAGTACCTTTAACACAGATCGTATTGAGCATATCTATCAGGATCCTCATATTCCGGACATTAAACTCCACCTGCACTATGGAGACCTCTCGGTGTCTGGTCAGATGGCAGACTTAATTTACAACGTTCAGCCTGATGAGATCTATAACCTGGGGGCACAGAGCCATGTTCGGGTAAGCTTTGATATGCCGGAATACACTGGTGATGTCACAGGTCTTGGCACGGTGAGATTGCTGGAAGCAATACGGAAGACAGGTGTGAAAACCAAATTCTACCAGGCATCATCCAGCGAGATGTTTGGCGCCGCTCCTCCACCCCAAGATGAAACGACTCCATTTGAACCGCAGAGCCCCTATGCCGCAGCCAAGGTCTATTCGTACTATGTGGTGAAGAATTACCGAAAGGCTTACAATATCTTTGCAGCTAATGGAATTCTTTTCAACCACGAGTCCCCGCGAAGGGGAGAGACATTCGTGACGCGCAAAATTACCCGTGCGGCTACGAGAATCAAACTCGGCCTTCAGGATAAACTCTATCTTGGGAATCTCGAGGCCAAAAGAGACTGGGGTTTTGCCGGGGATTTTGTAGAGGCTATGTGGTTGATCCTACAGCAGGATGAACCTAATGATTATGTCATTGCCACAGGCGAAAACCATTCTGTCCGTGAGTTTGCGGAAAAGGTCTTTCAGAAGCTGGAGCTTGATTATAAAGAATACGTTGAAACAGATGCTCGATATTTCAGACCCACTGAGGTTGATGTCCTTCTTGGTGATTCCTCAAAGGCACAAAAGGTCCTTGAGTGGAAACCAAAGGTTAGCTTTGATCAGTTGATCGATATGATGATCAAAGCGGATCTTGAACTGGCAAACAAGGAAAAAACCCTTCAGGATGCAGGCTATAACAATGCAAAACATCGCATAATATGAAGCAAGGTCCTTCAATGATGAGGTAATAGCAAGCCAAGAAAAACATTACATAAAAATAACTTGATTGTATAGAGACTATGATAGATTTTAGGTTGTAAGGAAGTCCCTCAAGGGTTAATAAACCCGAAGATAAAAACATTTAAAAAGGAGGAACTTCCTATGGCTACCAAAGTAAAGAAA
>JAFDHR010000283.1 GCA_019308645.1 Deltaproteobacteria bacterium | reverse complement strand
ACGTTGAGCAGCAACAAACATATACTGATAATCATAAACTGAATCTGATAACTTGGAGGTAACAAAATGAATTATGAATGGGAGCTCGCTTCAAAGAAGGGCCAAAAAGGAATTGGATACGTAGAAGTTCACAATACCATTGCTAAAGACCATCACGTTCGCGCTGTGATCAGTTTTTTTCCGCAAATCACAGGCCGTTCAAATCAAAAGCAGGTTAACGTATGCCTATTTTTTGAGGGTGAGAAAGCAGATCTAACAGATGGGTTATTTCACTGGATATATGATGACATTGGAGAAATTGTTAAGCGAAAAGAAGGCGAATATTTCGATGGCAATGCTGAAGAATTAGAGTATATGATAACGCAAACTTTGCTGGTTGACAGAATGCCTCAATTTGATTTGATATCTAATGGTGATTACGCGATAAGCTAAACGTCTGTGCCGCTTCAAGGCAATTCTCGATAGCTTTGTTGAGAAAATTTGTGAATCACATCGTATTGTAATAGGGATTGCCCAACCTCCTGCTGCACGCTGACCGGTGTTCCGCTGGCGCTGCACACCGGCAGGTGAGCAGGTTAGATTTTAGGAGAAACAATGCAAAAAGCACTATTTCTAAATGGAGTTTATAGAAGCGTGTTGGACGAAATCTTGGCTGCCCAAAAAACTAGCCCGGCATCGGTATATTATCTACAGCCATATTCATCAGAAAAGATAAAGCTTTTATCTAAATCCGAACTAACAAAAGACAACCCTATGTCACTATATATTTCAACGACGGATAGTCTGGGGATGATTTCGTATTCTGCGGATGTTATTGGCTGGGAAGACAAGCGCGAAATTCCAAGTAATCGATTGCAGGCTTTGAATCAACATATACAGAAATGGCAACCAGGGGAAGAAGAGATATATATGACTGCGCCCGGTGGTCGGGAATGTGTAAATCTAATTTCAATCGTTAATCTTCGGCAGTTCACTAATCCTATTTCAGTTGGAAATTTAATTAAAGCTAGTGATAAAAGCCCACTAAAAGTGCGTACCCAAGCTGGAAGATGGTCTTATGTTTTTGAATTGCCAGACTGGGTGGGAAAAGGGCGCACTTATTTGAAGGAGCAGATTGACCAAGAATTGAATGAGCTCGTTAAGAAGTCAACCGAGACAGATGCAAAGGCTAGAAAAGATCGTTTGAATAAAGCGCCAAAGTTGCCCGAGCAAGTCCAGATCGTATCAGTTGCATATAAAAGAAATCCGGATGTAATAGTGGAGGTTCTTAAAAGGGCTAATGGTATCTGTGAATACTGCAAAAAACCCGCACCGTTCTTAAGAGCAAAGGATGGTTCGCCATATTTAGAGATTCATCACTGGACCCATCTGTCAGAGGGCGGTGAAGATACAATCGAAAATGCAGCGGCATTGTGCCCAAACTGTCACAGCGAGTTCCATTTTGGCCAAAATACTGGCGGCTTGAAAATCTAACATCGCCATTCACCTGACCAGCTACAGCCTACGGCTTTCGCTGGCCGGTGATGGCGGGCGTTACCAAGGCAGCGGAATCTCTTGGTGTTACTAGAAAAACATTTTCAATGCTCTTGAATGGGAAGCCGGGCATTAGTCCTGAAATGGCTTTGAGACTTTCGAGGGTTTTCGGTCGTACTCCCGAAGGATGGCTAAGGCTTCAACTTCAATATGATTTATGTAAAGCGAAACAAAATATAGATATTGCCACTCATTCAGAAACATACTTGTTCACCATTATGAAAAAGTAGAAGGTGAAGTGGTATTCGGTATTTTTAAGAATAAGTTGGGGGATTTTTTCCTTTTTAAGAAATCTATCCTGGAATATATTAACAAAGATAAAAATGCGTAACTATAAAATCATTTTACACTTGATAAATAATTTTATAGTCCTGCTTTAAAACGTATTTGTTATCATTCTTACCTCAGGAGCTATTTCCTTAATAATAACAAATAGATAAATCTCCCCTCCCTTGATAAATAGGCAATTAAAATATTTGGCATTACTTTTGCTGTATATAAAAACAACCAAACATGAATGGTTGGCAGAGTCCGTTGTTATGCAATGAAAGGGTAATATGAGTCCAACAATATTACGCCAAGAAGGATATCGATTTTTCTTCTTTTCTAGAGAAGAAACAAGAATGCATGTCCATGTTTACTGTGAAAATGGTGAAGCGAAATTCTGGCTGGAGCCGGAGATTGAGTTAGCCAGAAATTATCGCCTATCGCGATTACAGCTTAAACAAATCGAAAAGATAATAGAGGAGCGCTATGATGAATTCACAGCCGCTTGGCAAACACACTTTATCAGTTGAAATTACTAATATCTCAAGTCATGGAATATGGCTTTTAACCGGGGATATGGAGCTTTTTATTTCATTTGATAAATTCCCCTGGTTTAAGGATATTCCGATAGGTAAGATATTGAATGTTAAAGAGCCGACTCCAGGCCATTTTTACTGGCCGGAACTTGATGTGGATTTGGGAATTGACTCGATAGAACATCCAGAAAGATTCCCACTTAAATCAAAGGCTGGCATAAGCCAGTGAACCTGACGCCAAAAGCTGAGCCATTTAAAGAGTTTTGAGGCTTGAGAAAATTGTTTCTTAATCCAAAAAATCTGCGCACGCGGCGCAAGCGCCTGCGCTGCACGTTAACCTGCCCGCCATCCGGCAGGCGGGTCTGCGTCCAAAATGGGGTTATTATTAAATTATGAAAAAAAATGGTTTTACCCTTATTGAGCTCATAGTTGCTATTGCAATAATGGGAATTGCGGCAGCAATCGCTATCCCCGGGTTTTCGAGGTGGCTGCCAAATTACAGACTGAGAAGTGCAGCCAGGGATGTTTATTCAAACATGCAATTGGCCAAGATGGGGGCTGTAAGGGCTAATATGACGTGGAGAATTGTTTTTGATACCGGAGCGGGAAGCTATTCTCTTTGGTCCCCTGGCCCCAATGGTGATTGGGATGGTGGTACAGGCGATGACGAGCAAGTAAGACCCACCGTTGATCTATCCTCCTACGAAAGCGGTGTTGCCTATGGTCATGGAAATGCTACTGATGACATACCGGGCAATGGTGCTCCACCGGCTGACGACATAACTTATGCAAGTGACGTGGCAGTTTTCAACTCGAGGGGTACCGGCAGTGGCGGCTATGTCTATCTCGAAAATAATAAAAACACTACCACTTATGCTATTGGCACAAGGACAAGTGGTGTCATTCTTTTACGAAAGTGGAACAGTTCTATCGCTGATTGGGAATAAAGGGAATGAGAATATGACAAAGCAAATCCTAAAAAGGCTAAACAAGCAGGGTTTTACACTTGTAGAGCTTCTGGTAGCTATGGCCATATCAGGAGTGGTTATGGCTGGTATCTATTCGGTTTACTATTCACAGCAAAAATCATACGTGGCCCAGGAACAGATGGCTGCCATGCAGCAAAATTTAAGGGCCGCTATGTACGTTATGGAGAGAGAGATCCGGATGGCTGGTTGTGATCCAACGCGTAAAGCTAATGCAGGAATTACCGCAGCAAACGCAACCTCTGTTAGCTTTACAGAAGATATAAGAGGGGACGCTGAAGGAAGTGACCCTGATGGGGTTACCGATGACCCCAATGAAGCTATTGCCTATTCCCTAGATGACAATGATGGCGATGGAGATAACGATTTGGAAAGGAACAGTAATCTTATAGCCGAAAACATAGACGCCCTAAATTTTGTTTATCTGGACGAAGACGGTAATCCTACCGCCACTCTTTCCGAGATAACATCAATACAGGTAACCATTGTAGCCAGAGCAGACAGGGCAGATCCAGGATACACAGATACCAACGCATACTATAATCAGGCGGATCTGGAAATCCTATCGGCACAGAATGACGGTTTTCGCCGCAAACGATTAACCACAGAGGTCAAATGTCGGAATCT
>JAFDHR010000282.1 GCA_019308645.1 Deltaproteobacteria bacterium | reverse complement strand
TGCCAATTTTAGTGGGAGGAGAGAACCTGTAGAACCCACATCAAGCACTTTACCTCTCTTAGGAGGAAGATTGTCCATCACGAAATCGTATTCTCTACCTCTGGAAGTATGATAACCAAGAATAGAGAATGCTTTAATTCCAATGTCTATTACCCTTGCTGATACTTTCTCTTTATTTATCGTTTTCTTCCTCCAAATCCATATTCCTTCTTCATCCACTCTACGGTTCTTTTAATTCCTTCTTCTGGGGAGACTTTGGGGTCGTGGTTTAAGTCCCTTATCGCCTTTGAGAAATCAATTTTTTTTACCCTGGTAGTAAATGGTTCTGCTTCCTTATAGATAATTTTTGAATCATCCTTGCCTAAGTATTTCAAGATGAGGTCTGAGATGTATTTTACATCTCTTTCCCACTCTGTTCTCCCGCCAATGTTGTAAACTTCACCGGGTCTAAAATTGTCAATGATGTTAGCAACTGTTTTAACGGTATCCTCTACATAATCTATTATTCTTCTGTGGCCTTTGTAAACAGTGTAGGGTTTGTTGTGAAGAGCATAGTAGGTGAATTTAGGAATAAAACCCCTGTAAGGAGTATAATGCTCACCCGGCCCATAGCAGTTAACAGGTCTTACTCTGACAGTCTCTGTGCCAAACATTTTAGCTGAGTTGATGCACATTAGCTCTCCGGCCCATTTTGAGATGGCATAATCGTTCATCTGATAGGTATCTTTTATGGGATTATTTTCCATAGCATCTTCTCTCATCACTCCTTCGTAGTCACCGTAAACCTCGGCACTGGAGAAAAAGATTAATCTAAATTTTAGCTTTTCCTGGAGGCGAATTATGTGCTTTGTCCCTATGATATTGGTCTGCCACAGATTCTCGTAATAGTCCTCACCGTTCCAACGACCGTATTCAGCGGCTAAATGATAAACATAGTCAAATTTCCATGTATCAAAGACCCTCTCCAGTTGTCTATAATTTCTTACGTCTGCCCTGATGTAATCTTCCCTATCTGTGTTGAAAAGATCCAGAGCGATTACCTTATCGCCTCTTTTTCGAAGCTCATTCACTAAATTTGTTCCTATAAATCCAGCTCCTCCGGTGACTAAGATAGTCGAGGGTCGAGAGTCTGGAGTCTTGAGTCGGGAGTCTTGAGTCAATAGTCAACCTCCTCTTAGATATCTTGCAAAACCAGAGATGAGTCTTATAATTTCTTCCGTTAGTTCATATAATTCCCTGAAAGTAGCCTCTGAGATGTATTTTAAATCAAGAGCTGCATATAGTTGACTCTGTACTTCAGAAGCAGACCCCTTTGCAACGTACAGAAATTGAACAAATTCTCTGTCAGTTTGCCTAGAAAAACCCTCAGCGATGTTGGACATGATAAAAACAGATGCTCTTCTCATTTGATCCTTTAAGCTAAAATCTTTGTTGAATTCTTCACTGTTTGCACTCACCTTATATACTTTGGTTACCAATGTCCTTGCTCTCTTCCATGCAGTAATATCCTCAAAATGGTCTATTTTTGCCATTTGGTCTCCGGACTTTTAGCTACAAGATGTAATTTTATTGGTCTCGCGAGGAGGAATTCTCCTACACCTAAAAATTACTGTTGCGCCCTCTGTATAAGGCTTTCCCGGGTCGACGCACTGCATATAGGCATTTTCAGGGTCATCTGGTGTGGTGAGTCCCAGCTCTTCCGGGCACCAGTTATGCTCCAGGATTGTAACGTAGTGGAGTAATGTAGAGAGGGCGTGCGTGCAGAGGGCATCTGTTTTCTCTAAGATAATTTCTGGTTCATCTATGGTGATTTTATCTCCTACTTTATATACCGGGCATTCTCCTCTTATTTCATGGACGAGGATTTCAAGCATTGTTGTTTTTCCTTTGAGATTGCTTCGTCGCTTCGCTCCTCGCAATGACAGAATAGCCAAAGAAAAGCACCCTCACCCGACCTCTCCCTTCAAGGGAGAGGGAAAATTAGGCAAGGAGGTGGCATAATATCTCTATAATCCTTTTACCTGCTGTTCCATCTCCAAAGGGATTTTGCCAGTTATTCTCCTTGTTAATCATAAGTTTTGCAGACTCAAGGATTTTGTCAGGGTCATTGCCACTCAGGATATTGGCACCAACTTCTAAAGTCTCAGGCCTTTCTGTATTATCCCTTAAGGTGATGCAGGGAATACCCAGAATGCAGGCTTCTTCCTGAACTCCACCTGAGTCGGTGAATACAGCTTCAGCATTTTTCTCCAATTGCAAGAATTCAAGGTAGTCCAAGGGGTCGGTTAATTTAATTCCATCAGGAATCCTTAACTTAAACTCACCTATTCTTCTTTTTGTTCGGGGATGGATAGGGTATAAGATGGGCAAATGGTACTCCGAGCAAACCAGTTTTAGCCCCTCGAAGATGGAATTTAGCCTGTCCTTATTATCGACATTTTCCTGACGGTGAAGGGTTAAAAGAAAATACCTTTTTCGTTCAAGGTTCAATGTTCTACGTTCAAGGTTCAACACTGAACGTTCAATGCTCAATGTTCTACGTTCGACGTTATTAGAGTTCGGATTCAACAGGTTTAAGCTATGGTAGATTGCATCAACAATGGTATTGCCGGTAACAAAGATTTTATCCTCTGATATTCCTTCTTTTAATAAAATTTCCATTGCCTTTTCTGTCGGCGCAAATAGATAATCGGAAATATGGTCGGTTAAGGTTCGGTTTATCTCCTCGGGCATTGACCTATCACCACTTCTTAAGCCCGCCTCTACATGCCCAACTTTTATGTGCAACTTGGAGGCGGCAAGAGAGCCTGCGAGGACGGTGTTTGTGTCCCCTTCAACCAGGACAAGGTCTGGCTTCTCCTCGGATAGAATCTTCTCTATGCCAATGAGCATCTTCCCTGTCTCCTCAGCGTGAGAGCCCGAGCCAACATCCAGGTTATATTTTGGCTCAGGAAGGCAAAGCTGTTCGAAGAAGACCTTGTCCATATTGTAGGAATAGTGCTGGCCGGTGTGAAGGATAAAATGATCCAAGCCTCTTTTCTCACACTCCCTTATTATGGGAGACATCTTGATTATTTCTGGTCTTGTTCCCAAAGTGATGCAAAGACGCATGGTATTTTTACCTTTATTAGGTTGAATGACCATTTTTGTCCCCTGATTTTTTCTCTGACCATAATCTGGCTATTGAATGAAGAATTATACCAGTATACAGGGTAAAAATTCCCAGAAGTACCAGTAAAGTCATGATTAAAGTAGGCCCCAAGGGAAGAGACCCGGTGGAGTTAAAACTTCTTAAAACCCATACCCCAAAGGCAACTCCTGCACCAAAAAGAGGAATTCCAATCAGTCCAAAAAATTGCAGGGGGCGAGAAAATTCAATAAGCCTTACTATGCTCAGCAAAACAGTTAATCCATGAACAAGAGGATTTTCACTGGAGGGGTTCTCTACAGCGTAATTGCAGACTATGGGCACCTCGGAGATTTTTAAATTTTTACCTTTAGCCTGGTAGAGTATCTCAGAGCTAATAGACATTCCTTCTTCTTGAAGATCAATCTCTCTAATAGCTTTTTTGGAATACGCTCTAAATCCACTCTGGCAATCGCTTACTTTGACCCCAGCCCATCGCATAGCTAAGTTAAGTATATCTATTCCAAATTTTCTATATGTGGGCATTTTACTATTTTCAAGAAATCTCGAGCCTATAACTATATCAGAACCTTCTTTTATTTTGTTTAACAGGAAGGGAATATCATCTGGATTATGCTGCTCGTCTGCATCTAGTATAACCATTGCATCTGCATTTAATTTTCTTGCTGCTTTAAAGCAAGTTTTTATGGCAGCACCATATCCAAGATTTTGCGGATGTTTAAGGACTTTTACTCCCAGAGCCTCAGCAATTTCAGCGGTAGCATCGCTTGAGCCATCATCTACTACAATCACCTGGTCGATTTTTTTC
>JAFDHR010000281.1 GCA_019308645.1 Deltaproteobacteria bacterium | reverse complement strand
GATAGATTAGGCGACCATCTCAATATAAAATAGAGAAACTCGGAGTATAAGGATAAATGGATAAAAAAGTCATAGAGGCTATTCGGCAGAGGGTAGCCAACGAACCATATGCCAAAAAAATGGGTTTAAAGTTACTCAAATTAGAACCGGGATATGCATTAGTAGAAATGAAATTAGCGGATAATATGGCAAATATTTTTGATATGACCCATGGGGGAGCTATATTTTCTTTAATTGATGAGGCCTTTGAAATATCATGCAATACTCACGGCACAGTGGCGGTTGCCCTGAATGTGTCAGTTACCTATCATCAGTCTCCAACAGATAGAGCAGTGTTGAGGGCGGAATCGAAAGAAATCCACCGATCGGCAAAGACGGCAACCTATGATATAAGGGTTACTGAGGGAGAGAATAATATCTTAATAGCTACGTGTCAGGCCCTGGCATACCGAAAAAAGGAAAAACTTCCCTTTCTTTGATACTCAGCTTTCACTATTTAATCCTACACCCTTTTCCATCCACCTCTATTTTTCCAGCTTCTTTTTCTATATCAAATTTAACCGGAAGAAATTGCTCTATTACCCAGATATTTGTCAGGAGATGCTCAGTTATGCGTTCAGTTATCAATGTTGAGGTTATGCGTTCAGTTATCAATGTTGAGCGCCCCCTGGCCAGAGCCATATAAAGAACAAGTTGGTCAGCAAGGTGTATATCAATAACACCCTTTGAATTTAAAAATTTGATACACTCATCACAGGCTTCGTTAGCTACTTCCTCAGCCCTTTTTCCTTTTTTGCCCAACGAGGTAAATCCTCCTACACCCTCTTCAAATTGAGCATGTAAAAAAAGGACTGTCCCCTGACCAGAAGATGGGGCGTTTTCAATGGAGGTGGTGGGGTTGAACCCAAGATATGCAAGCCTTTTTACGCTTTGATCTCTCTGTCTTTCGGCTATACTTAACGGAAGATTGGAGACAGCAGAAAGAATATGAAGATGTAGTAATTTGCCACGATTGGAGAGATGAATTGCCTTAAGGTCTTTGGTGTTTTTTATCACGGCACTAATTGTACCGCCTCCTTTTGGATACCATCCCCATTTATCAATCTCTACAGCAACGTCTCCCCCCATTGTTTTAAGGACAGGCAGAAACACAGTTTTAAGGTAATGAAAAGATGGGCTCCACGGAACATGTGTTCCCCCTGTGATCTGAATTTGAGAGGAGATTTTTCCTAAGAGCAGGACTGGAATCATGGCCTGCAACACTAGACCAGTTGAACCGGCAGTTCCAATATGAAATGAGTAATTTCCTTCATGTATCTCTCCGGGTTCAAAGATAAGCTCATGTGAGTCGATTGTAGCACCTTGAACTTTAGCCTTAGTAATAGTTGCCAGTGAATTTATTGCTATTAGGTGTTGGGGTCTGAGTCCTGGCTTTTTCCTATTACCCCTGATGTGGTGAATGTATAGTGGTATTTGACAGATAGAAGATAATGTTAAGGCTGTTCGAAGGATCTGACCACCTCCCTCACCGTGCCTGCCATCTATGTGAATTTTTTTATTTATTTGCACGATTCTATCCTTACATAGGTAAAAAATAATGGTGGTTCAGGGAAATTCATTTTAGTAAAAAATTAAAAAATACAAAAGACCAATATATTATTTTTACTTAAAATGATTTATTATAGTACCATAAATGATAAACTCGTAAAAAGTCCACATACCTTGTCATTTCGACCTGCCCGCCAGACGGCAGGCGGGGCGAAGCGAGAAATCCTTTCGGTCTAACATGATGAAAATATAAGATTTCTCCCTACAGTCGAAATGACCCATTCACTGAAACCGACTTTTTACGAAGCCGTCATAAATGGTGTGAAAATATCCGTATAGGCACAGATAGCAGGAATAATCAACATGTATAAAGTTGGAATAATAGGTGCAGGCATTGGGGGGTCTTACCTTTCCTATCGGTTGAGCAAAGAGGGGATAGATACGATAGTTTTTGATTTTCGAGCTCCCCATGAGAAACTCTGTGGAGGTGGGATTAGCTACAAAGCAATGGTAAAATTCCCGCTCCTCAATGAGCTTGATTGTCCTCGAAAAGTAGTGTGGAAGTCAACCTTCATTTCCCCAAAAGAAAGAGTTGTAACAATAGACCTGGAAAGGCCATTAACTATATTTAACCGAATGGATCTTGATTATTCCCTTCTTAAAAAGGCAATGGAATCCGGTGCCCGTTTCAGAAAAGAAAAGGTTCAATCCTTTGCCCGTGAAGGTAATTCCTGGAGGATTTTTACAAATACAGGTGATTATAAAGCCGAGATTTTAGTTGGGGCAGATGGGGCCTTAAGTAGAACAAGAAGGAAACTGAATGTATTGTCTGTGAAAGAAGATGCCTTTTTTGCCCTTCAGTGTTTTTTGGATGTGCAGACAGATTTTGTAACATATAAGTTCTTTCCTGATCTTGAAGGTTACCTGTGGGCGTTTCCAAGGGTTGATAGCTTGGCAATTGGTATAGTATCTAAGGTTTGCCGAGGAAGAAATTTTAAGGATATGAAAGAGAGATTATTGCGTTTTATTCAGAGATATTACCCTGGAATGTCAAAGACAATTTCCGTTAGGGGGGCATATATTCCGTTTTTTTCCGCTAAATATCTTCAAGATGTGTCTATCTGCTCCAGGAATTGGGCATTGATTGGTGATGCAGCTTCCTTTGCGGAGCCAATTAGCGGTGAGGGGATCTATTATGCCATATATTCAGCCGAGATTTTGGCGGGATGTATATTGAAAAACGATTTATCCCTTTATCAGCAATTATGTATGAAACATTTTGGTGAAAACTTGGTCAAAGCCGGCCAAACTTTTGAATATTTTTACCAGGCTGAGTTAATAGAGACCATGGTTGTCCTGGCGGAAAAAAGCAAACCAATACGAGAAATTCTATCTGAGATGATAGCTGGAAACATAAATTATCTAAGCTGGAAGAGTAGGTTTAGAAAGGACTTTCTTAAGATATTAGCTAATTTTATTTTCAATACAGACATTACAACAAAGCAAGAGATAGTAACCAATCTTGTTAAATTGTCTCCAAAGTATTATAGATTTTTTTCAAGGAATAAGATTTCATGACTTTTCGGGCCACAGTTAAACAGAAGGTCAAAGGCAGAGAGATTATGGATAAATGCACCCCAGAGCTGGGGATACACAGGAGATGGAGGTGTAAAAAAATGTAACGTTATCCCTGCGCGAGAAAATAGATCCTTATCCAGATATTTTTCTGCACTCTTTTGGGCCAGATAGCCAGATGCACCCATTTTCATGCAAATGTTAATGAGAAGCTCATTCCCTTTCCCTTTAATGCCTAAATCGGACTGGAGAGCCAGAGGCGTAGGAATCATCAGATGTTTTTTCAGATAATGGATTATAGTCATATTTAGATCTATTAATTTTTCAAATCTGTCTGAAAAGATCTCACCCACAAAACCTAAATGCTCTTTAAGATATGGGGCATTGGCATAGGATATTTTTAAACTCGCTATGTGTTTTTTTCTCCAGTTCCCCTCAGGGTATATCTTTACGTCGTTGATTCTTTGGAGCCCCAGTCCTTTTCTCCAAACTGGGATAGCAACGCATAGGATTCCTTGGTCGTTTTTAAAGCGATTTCTGGTTATCCAGGTAGTTCTCTGAGGGAATTGGACATTGTCCAAAATAATCATCATGTCGGAGAGATAAGCCTTTGCGAAGAATGCAGAAAATGGAGCAAAAAATGGTTGGTAGGTAGATATGATCATTTTACCGTTTTTACTTTAGGCTTTAATAAGAGATTGAATTTTGGCAAATTCATCAGGTGTATTGATATTGAGGAAAGCCTTGCTCGGGCAACAAAATTTGCGTATCTCATCTTCTTTAACATATCTGACCGGTATAGAGTCATAAAAAAGCCTTACCTGGTAGTGCTGAGAGTCAATAAGGCTTTTGATAGGTTTCATGCATGATTTAGTATAAATAGCATGGAGAGGTTCTACCTCACTTGCCACTAATGGAACCACGGCTGCATAACTATCTTTATTTATATCAACCATATAACGAACTAATTGCCAGTTGATAAGTGGCATATCACAGGCAACGAAGAATCCTGCCTGGTCAGCCATGCTCATCAATCCTGTATATATTCCTCCTAAGGGACCTAACCCTTTGATATGGTCCTCAAACATTGGTATTTCAAGGTATTCATACTTTTTCTTCTCATTTGTGATCAGGATAACACGTTTAAAGATAGTTTTCATTTCTTGTATTATACTGTCGATCAATAGGGCACTACCTATTTTTAGAAAGGCCTTATTTTTGCCGTATCGCTTGCTGGATCCGCCAGCTAATATTACCCCTGTGATGTGGTCGTAAAGTTTATTGTGCTCAGATTTTTCCTTCATGATCACCACACTATCTCTTTTTAATTCGTGTTTATACATAAATGTTTTTTATTCGTCAAAGCACAAAGGTAGATGAGATTTTTTTATGAAAACCAAGGATTATATGCTCAATTTTAGCAAATTTAGAAAATTTAAGATAACATATTGACATAAAAGGTATTTTATG
>JAFDHR010000280.1 GCA_019308645.1 Deltaproteobacteria bacterium | reverse complement strand
TGCATGAAACATTGAAATTAATGAGCCTAAGGCTCATTAATGAGAAAACTCTGTTATTCAATTTATATTTATCTCCTCTTTGGGTCTTTGTGCCTTTGTGGCTGAATAGTTACATATATTTAATATATTGTAAATGCTCAGGTTCAGAATGTTATCTTGAGGAAAAATGGTAAGAAAAGAAATTGCATACTTTCGGGTTTTCCATGAGGTGTCGAGGTCTATTCTCTCTGTGCTTGATTCAAAAGAGGTGCTACGCCTTATTGTGAAAAGGATCGTTCCCGCAATGAAATTAAAGGCCTCCAGCCTTAGACTCTTGAACGAAAAGACCAACGATTTAGAATTAGCTGCATCCCGTTTTCTGAGTAAAAAGTATCTCCGAAAAGGGCCACTTGATGCGGACAAAAGCGTACCGGACGTACTGGATGGGAAACCAGTCCTTGTTATCGATGCTCAAAACGATCCAAGGATTCAGTACCGGAAAGAAAAGGCGGAAGAAGGAATTGCCTCTGTTTTAAGCGTGCCCGTTCAGATTTACAACAAAGTTATTGGAATGCTGAGACTCTATACATCCTCCCCTCGATCATTTACTGAGGAAGAGATCGAATTTGCATCCGCCCTGGGCGAAATGGCTGGATTGGCTATAATAAATGCCAGGATGTACGAAAAAGAGAAGGAGAAACTGACCGGGCTTTTTAAAAAAGGAGGCATAGAGCCTGTCCATCAAGAGAAAATTAAAAAATATGGAATCAAGACTGTAACTAAGGAAACCTTTGACACCAAAAAAGCTACTGAATTTTTTAAGACCTTACACGAGGTCACTCGCGATCTGCTCTATGACCTGAACTCACATGATGTCTTTGGTTCTATGGTAGAGAAAGCTATTCAGATTTTGCATATTAAGGGATGTTGCATATTTCTATTAAATGAAACAACTGGTAGGTTAGAAATGGCTGCCTCAGCAGGGTTGAGCAATAAATATCTTCAAAAAGGACCTCTGTATGCAGATAAGAGTATGCCAGATGTGGTAAAAGGAAAGGTAGTTTTTATAAAAGATGTTGCTACGCATAAACACATACAGTATCGAGATGAAGCGATAAAAGAAGGCATTGTATCAATATTATCTGCCCCCATCTTTGTTAAGGGATATGTTATTGGAGAAATAAGGCTCTACTCAACAGATAAAAGGGAGTATGATAAAGAAGATATAGAATTTATCCTGGCCTCAGCAGAAATCGGTGGTATCGCTATTACCAATAGCAAATTTTATCAAAGACTAAAAAATGATATAAAATTCTGGGAATCAACCCTTTCATATCTTGATATGAATTAGAAAAATCTCAAGAAACTTTCCTTTTCTTTAAGTAATAGTCCTTCAGATTAATTAATTTACCTGCATATTCCTTCCGGAAATAGAGAAATTTATAATTCTCAATTTCTTCAGCTAATGGCTCCAAAAAGGGAGTAATGTCGACCCCAAAATTGTTCATCTTTTTTTTATCAGCTTCATGTAGGATCAACAAACTGTAATAGTATAAAAGTAGTCTCAACCTTGTTTGTCTCCGAAAGAGATATGCTCTTCCTCCGATAGAATTTACCAAAAAACCGGCATACCTGTATAAGGTGTCCAATGTTGGGGGAATCCCCTCCTTTTGACCACATTCATCATTCGACATGAGCCATTTGTAAAATAATGCAAGGTTAATCTCCATAGTATCTGCTTCATTCTTTAAAATCAGTTTTATAAGTTTTAAATCCTTCAACTCCAAGGCCCTATAAAAATGATAGATATTATTGATAATCATATCATAATTTAAACCTTCTCCTGCTGGGATAGGAGGATCTAAGGATAAGGCACGAATGATTTTTATAAAATGCTTGAATGTACCTTCCCCTATTCTTAATTCTCTGATATAGTCTTTTGTATCAAGATATGTGAAAAACTCGTTAAGGTCCTTTTCCATCTTCTGGCATTCATCTTCAACCTTCATTGCCTTGATCTCAACTTCTTTGAGTCTTTCCTGGGGTGCTGATTGAGCAAGTATATCTTTTGTCTCTGTAGAGCTTTTTGCAAGCTCTTCTGTTTTTTCCTTCTCTACCTCCTGAAAGGTTGGTTGTTTTTTACTCTTACTGCCAAAATAGGTGAAGTAGAAAACCAACAATCCACCTGCAATAAGGGCGATTACCAAGAGCAGCAGTCCCCTATTTCCTTTCATGTGTTATTCCTCCATCTTAGATTGAAGATTTAGTGGCAAACCAAGGGTTACTACAGTTCCTTTGCCACCCCTGCTTTTGATATCAATTTCTCCTTCGTGATTCATGACAATCTGATAAACCATAGTCAACCCTAAACCTGCCCCTGTTGTCTTGGAAGTGACAAAGGGATCAAGTATGGAACCAAGTTTATCCTCATCTATGCCTATGCCAGAATCCTCAACAACAATTTGTATAGTAGAATCTACCGCCCGTGCCGTAAGCTTAAGAGTACCACCTGTAGGCAAAGCTTCTATACTGTTTTGGACAATATTTTTCAATGCCCTTGATATCTGTGCCTTATCCAGGGTAATGATAGGTAAACCCTCTTTAATATCTGTTTCTATCCGAATAGATTGCCTGGCTATAATCGGTGAAAAATACTGTATAACGTTGGACAAGAGACTGTTCATATTTTCTGGTTGCAGATAGGCAGTCTGCATTTCTGCAATTTCTTTTACATCCTGAACGAGTTTTTCCAGCCTGGTAGTCTCATTAAGAATGATATCGAGATATTTTTGGAATTTATTATCCTTCTCTAAATCAGCCTTCATCCTCGTCGCAAAACCACCTATGGACATAATAGGATTCCTCACCTCATGGGCAACTCCCTGTACAAGATTGGCTATGGCTGCTGAGCGCTCCGATCTAATGAGTTTTTGTTGAGTGATTTTAAGTTCCTCCGCAGTTAATTGGAAATTTTCTTTTAATCGCTGATAAAGCTTTGCATTGTCAAGGGCAACAGCAATCTGCTGGGCAAGCGCTGATAGAAGCTCACTGTCCTCATGTGTAAATGGGTGACCATTTTTTTTATTGATGACCTGAATGGCACCTGTCGTCTTCTCCCTTATGGTAAGCGGAATGCAAATAAGTGAGTGAGTAGTAAAACCTGTTTCCCTGTCAAACCGATCACTAAACATAGGTTCTTTGTGCACATCTTCTACTACCATTGGTTTTCCGTTTTGGATAACCCAGCCGGAAATGCCTTCACCAAGCTTTAATCTCTTGGACTGAATAAATCCGCCTTTCTCTCCCCTTGCAAGTCTAACAATAATATCCTTTTTTTCCGCATCAAGCTCATAGACTGAACTGGCCTCAGCATCCATAAACTCCTCGGCCGCCTTCATGGCAAAATTAAGCACATCAGTGGTCTGGAGTGATGAATTTATAAGGGCGCTCAATTTTATCAGGGTAGACAATTCCCTTCTATATATATCATTATTGAGTTCTTTTTTTATATTACCCATTTTTTCTGTTTCAAGACCCTCTAATGGAAGGCAGCTGAGTAAAATGTATTTTTTTAATTATAAATATTCAGCCACCAAGGCACAAAGACCCAAAGAAGAGATAAATATGATTGAATAACGTAGTTTTTTCATTAATTTTAATCCCGATTTATCGGGATTAAAAAGGCTATAATAAAGAATAATTCTATAATCTTGGTGTCTTCGTGCCTTTGTTGCAAGATACAAGAAACTAACCGCGGAAAAGAGCATGGGGATGTCTTTTTTTGCTGCATGCCCTTTAACAGAGGGCCTCAGCGTGCCCCGTAAATCGGGGCACACGCGCAACGCGGATTTGACTATTATGCAACATGGCGGTCCCGATTTATCAGCGATTTTTTAGGGCTATTTGATTAGACCAATTAATTCCAGCGGAACCTGCTATTTTCTGTTATTACAGGCAAGGCATTTACATTTTATAATCAATTGTCT
>JAFDHR010000279.1 GCA_019308645.1 Deltaproteobacteria bacterium | reverse complement strand
TTTGATACGACATAGCAAGGCGCCATGTTAGAAGGGCATAACAAAAAAAGACACCCATGTCCTTCCTTAAATTATTGAGCAGATACGTATTACTTATGAAATTATTCGTTAAAACGAATGTTCCAATATAATTGTAACCCTGAATATGGTGTAACCCATCGATAATTAATGGGATTTTCGCCTTTCGGTCAACTTTTTCCTCGTGGCTACCTTAATACCACCACAAGGTAGCACCTCAGGTAATTTTACATTTGCTGCTTTTAAAAGCTTAGAAAGCGATTCTCTTGGCTCTGGAATCTTGTTACAAAGAGATTTTTCCTTAACCTTCATCTCTGTTGTGCACAATTGCGAAAGTTCCTTTATCCCTTCATCAACCGTCAAATCAATTTTACTCCAGCGTTCAGCCAGCTCCTTAACGATACGATAAGCTAACATGACTACAAATGCATGCCCTCGCGTTCTCTTGGCCAGCCTCACATTAATAGGTCGAAGCTCTAATTCAACAGTTTTGCTGGTCCGGAATGCCCATTCAACAAGAGCGAGATCCTTGTAACGATCATGAATTATCTTCTTATTGGCAACTTGTTTGTTTAAATCTGTTTTTATGACATAACAACCATCAAGCTTTGATTGTTCATCCAGACAATTTTGATCAATCGTAAGAACAATCCTTCTGTCTATTACAGAAAGCATTATCCATTTAGAAATCCTTAGTTTCCGGCTATAGTCCTCAATTTTCCGTACTGCTACGTCTAAATGTGCACGAGGATGTTCCTTAAGATACGTATTTTGTTTTTTGACTTCATGCTCCAATGATTTTAACTTGCTATTGCGTGATTGTTGTATTTCTTCCATTCGTATTGGATTCCGACGAAGGATATAGCGAATGCCCTTATTGTCTTCAACCTCGGCAATCTCTTTGTCAAATAATCCCATCTGTATCGTGCCCTTGGCAAGCAGAGACTCTATCTGCGGTTTTGTGATAGCTGTGATATAGTGAAAACCATGGCCCAGCAGATCCTTTATCTGATGGCTTTTGATCATTCCACGGTCTCCAACAAACGTGACTTCCCCGCCTCCAAAACGTTCTGCTACTTTTCTGATTTGAGTGGCGAAAGTCCCTGTATCATGCGTATTTCCAGCAAAAACTTCGATGGATATGGGTCTGCCAATCTCGTCACACAGGAGCCCAATTACAATTTGCTTTTTACCTTTTTTACCGTCACGATTATAACCAAATGCGCCAAGCTCATTGCATGTTCCTTCCAGGTAGCTGCTGGTCACATCATAGAGAAAAAGCTCCGGCCTCTTATCGGAATATGTCTGCTTTAACAACCTGTTTTCAATAACAACCTGTTTAGCATACAACCAGTCCAAATTTGCATACAAATCGTCTTCGTTAAATATATCAAGGGCTAAAATATCACAGGCAGCATGACTGCCGGCAAGCCGAACGGCCGACAGTCTTGAACCCTGGTCTATAACACGTGCTATGATTTGCCAGAGGGCAAGTTTGCCCTCTCTTGAAGGCCCAAGCGCTTTTGTTATGCCTAATTGTCTGGCAATATCATAAACAAGCCAGGCGGCTCCAACAGAAAGACCCTGGCAAAGGGATACACTACGATTTAAAGACGCAATTGATGACAGGTCTTTCTTATGTTTGAGTGCCAGACGAATAGCTTCGATTTCTTCATCGGAACAACGGGAGATATTAGCAATAGTGCGGTGTTTAATTTTTCCTTTTTCGCGATAATTTTCCCGCAAGAGGTATCTAACATACTTGCCCTGACTTTTTGAAGTGTCAACATACATAGTGGTTACACTATATTTGTTATATATTGCAATGTCAAGTAAAATATGCTATGTAATATAATTATTAGTGGCTACGGTAACACCCTTCAAAATGGCCTTAATTATATGTAATGATTAGATATATATGGTATTTTGCTCTGGAACATCCGTTGAAAGACAAGGGTATTTCTCTTTACAGATATATATGTTGTGTTGTATAAAATTAGAAATATATGATGAGATTAAAATAAGAGGAGGGGAATCATGAAGACTACTTTGAGTGTAATCAAGGCTGATATAGGAAGTATTGGTGGTCACATTAAGCCAAGCCATCAATTGCTTGATAGGACTCGAGAGTTTGTGATTAACAACAGCAAGGGCTTGATAGATGACATATATGTAAGCCATACTGGAGATGATATAGCTTTGCTCTTTTCTCACCAAAAAGGGACAGGAAATGAAGATGTGCATAAACTTGCCTGGGATGCCTTTTTAGAGGGAACCAAGGTGGCTAAAGAACAGGGAACAAGGATTTTCGGGCGCTGCCATGCTTCCTTACAGTGAGTTAGAGTATGGGGGAATTGTGGAAAGACTGGAGAGGTTGGATACTCTGTTTAAGGTGAGGCAGTAATAGAGGTAGATGCATCTCTACTTTTTTGACCACAAGATAGAGTGTGGATTATAGTTTGAATGTTTACACTTCTCTTAGGCCAGATATTTATGGAAAAATAAGATGATAACGTGTGCCTTTTGCAATCAAGAGATAGAATTTGAGGGCAGAGTTTCTCGCAATGATACTTGCCCTAAGTGCGGTAGCGATCTCCATTGTTGCCTACAATGCAAATTCTATGATTCGGGATCCTATAATGAGTGTAAGGAAGTATTGGCTGAGAGGACGGTTGACAAGGAAAGGGCTAACATTTGCGAGTATTTCGTTTTAAAAGGGGCAAAAGAAAGTGAGTCTGGCAGAAAAGCAGTGGCAAAAAAGGCCTTAGAAGATTTATTTAGGAAGAAATAGTATTTACGGTCAAAATTTGGTCTTTGCTATATTTTCCACAGGCACTACCATCATAGTAACTATACCTTTTGCTACCAACTTTTCACTCTTATCCCTCACATCATAGACCTTAGATTCAGATACTATGATTTGTTTCCCTTTGTTAATTACCTGAGAACGACATTTCAAGGCACTGCCATAGGCGGGTTTCAAGAAATTTATCTTAAATTCGATAGTGAGTATTCGGTAATCTTCAGAAACCACGGTAAAGGCAGAATATCCAGCTGTATGATCAGCCATAGTAGCCATGAGGCCAGCATGGATAAAATGATCCTGTGTTCGATGATTCTCCCCGATGAGAACCTGTGATTCGAATGATCCTTTCTTTATCTTTAAGGCCTGTAAACCGCAATATTTGATAAATCCCCGAGAATAATCCTTGGCAAGAAAGTCAATTCTTTTTTGAGTGAGATTAGTATCCACAGTTTAAACCTCTTCTTCGTTAAGTTTCTGGATTTTAAATAATGTCATCATTACATTTTAGGGTAACTGTTCATTGGTTTCCCCCGATTTATCGGGGGATTTAAGGTTCATCGAAAACCCTCCTCCTATCAGACTGGCAGGTCTGAACCGTGTTACTAAAATGGTCAAAGAAAGAAATATAATCGTTAACGGTGAACTCTGAACCTGTAAACGCCCCTGCTTTGGGCATGCTATAGAAATGAAAATAATAGTTCAATCTTTTTATCTCCTTTTTCCTCTATCCCACATGTTATTGACACCTACTGAACAAATTATACTCAATCAAGGACTGATTTTGTATTATCCTTGATTCGCAAGGATTGATGATCTAAAATAGCCTAAAATCTTTGATAAGAGAGCAAGTAATGGATAATCTAATTAGAATACTACGTTCTTTCAGTGAAGGTGAAGAGGATAAGGCATTTACTGAGAATTTTGTAGATATTCTCAAGGGTAAGGTGATGACCGATGTTCAGAGGATGTATGAACGTGGGCTCACATTCAGGGATAATAAGGTTGTTTAAAAGAAATCGGATTTTTTAAACGCTTTATCCCTGTTAATTTTGGGGGGAACAGGACAAATGAAGAAAATATCTATTTCATAATGGAACTTTTAGGATACACATGCCCAAGCCTCGGGATCATATTTGTGGCTCATAGTCGGGCGATAGATCTTATTCTTGCTGGAAAAGATGAGGCGCAGAAGAAAAAATTTATTTCGAGATTAAGGGATGGAGATTTTGGAGCAATTGCTATGACAGAGGAGAGGGCAGGCTCTGATGCAACTGCTATTGAGTTTTCTGCAACAAAAGAGGGGGATTATTATATTTTTAATGGTGAAAAAACCTTTGTATCTAATGCAGGCCTTGCCAGCATTTACACAATTCTTGTTAATACACGAGGAAAGAAAGGTGGCAGATCCCTGAGCGTGTTCGTGGTCGAGGATAAAGCAGAGGGATTCCGCTTGGGGGTTTTATCTGAAAAGGATGGGTTCAAGATTCTTCCTACGGGAAAGCTTATCTATAAGAACTGCCTTGTACCAAAAGACAATTTGGTTGGAGATGAAGGAAGGGGGCTGTTGTTGGCGCTTGATGCAATAGATAAAGGCAGGATATTACTTGCAGGTGTGGCTTGCGGTCTTGGATACCGGATATTTGATGAGGTATTTAAATATTCCCGTAAAAGGATCCAATTCGATCACCCTCTCACCAGCAGTCAGGACATAAGCTTTAAGATATCTGATATGCACACCCAAATTAACGCTGCACGGGGATTATGCTTTCACGCCTTGAAACAGGTTAATAGCCCATATTACAGGAGCGCTTCATCTCAGGCAAAACTTTTTGCCACCCAGATGGTTCTTTCTGTAGCCCAATTGGGGCTAATGATCATGGGTGGCAGGGCCTACTTTAAAAACAATATCATTAGCCTTTTAAGTGCTGATGCAAGGGGAATGGAGTACCTGGAAGGGACCTCAAGTATTCAGAAGATGATTATCTCAAGAGAGCTCTTTAAGAGCTATACTTAAGGATCAGGAAATATACCATTTTTATCCTCACCTGTGACAATTTCCCTCTTTTTCATGCAGGGCAACTTTTTTTGCTCCCATTTTCTAACA
>JAFDHR010000278.1 GCA_019308645.1 Deltaproteobacteria bacterium | reverse complement strand
AGTCCCAATCTCCCACACCCAACATCTGTAAAAGACCGCCTCCCGAGGCATCCACGTAAAGAACTCGGCCTTCCTTGTGAAGGCGTTCGCTTCGTTTTACAAAGCCCCTTTCATAACGGGAGGTTGGTCAGGATTGTAGTGTTGTTTGAAGGAAGAAGGATCGGAGAGGAGATCCGGTGCCAACGCCTGAGAGTGTTCTCTTCGGGCTCAAGGT
Source organism: Deltaproteobacteria bacterium (assembly GCA_019308645.1). Next base: position 3,767 of record JAFDHR010000278.1, on the reverse strand, counting down.
CGAAAAACGGGAACCTGTCGGAGCCGGTGCCCAGGAGGGTTCCCAAAAATCTTTGTTTCTGTGTGATTTCAGCCACTGTCATCCCTCCTGATCTCCACTCTGATGATAAGGTCAAGCGCCTGCTCAGTGAGAAATATCAAAGGTTTTTGAGGTGTGAAATGGAAGTTTTATCTTCAATACTCATATCTGTTTAACATGTCAGATGAAAACCGGCCCCCACCCTTTTTGCCGGTGCAAGTGCTTTGAACACCTTAATGATGTCCGCGTTCGGTGCGGCAATGAATTCAATGCCCAACTTGGCCAGATCCGATTCAATATTTTTGTCCGGTTTCACGCCTCCACTCACCCCTGTTCCCGCCACAATGACCTCAGGTCGTGAATCAATCAATGCTCTTAAGTCCTCCATGGAGAGATGGTGACCCGTTTTCCGTCTCCAGGGTTTCAGGATCTTCCTGTCAGGGAAGATAACAAGATCGTCGGTGTTGATTCCCAAATTAAATGGACTGACATTTTCTTATTATATGGGACAATGTGAAGATTTTCAATTTATTTGAACCGAGGTTAATGGCTGAGCATGAACCTCGGTTATTATTAGAAAGGAATGTCGTCTGTATATGGTTTGATCTGATGATACTCAGGAAAGTCTTTTCCACCATTGATTTCGGTAAAAGAGTGGGAGTAATGGTCCCTGATGAAGCTTTCGAACCGGTAAAGGATAAGCCACAGTTTAAAGATGCATTGTGTAACCTTATTTATCTTCACGAGTTACCTTTCTTAGGGTGATGTCTCGTATTAAAAAACTTCAGTAGAAGCGAGACGCACGTGTTCGGCATTGACGGCCATGGACTGGTTTTTTGCTGCGGCAATGAGCGCTCCCCTTGCCAGGTGGTTTGCTTTTCTGAACAGGCCCCCTGATCCCTGATGGATGGCAGTAATGGCGGCTTGATCGAAGAGATTTTTCTTAACACCGGCAATAGAGAGATGATGCTTGAGGTATCGTTCCATATCCTCTCTATTTACGCCCTCAAGATGGCTGCGGGCTACGATTCTTGAGGCGAAGGGCTGAGATGAGTGATAAGAAAGTTTGTCGATGAGGCTGGATTGCCCTGCCAGGATAACAGGCAGATATGGTTTGGAGTCATGGTTGAACTGGGTAATTGTATGAAGTTCAGGGAAGACATCCAGCCGGATCAAAGACGCTTCATCTATAATGAGAGCGACTTTCATCTTTTTCCCCAAGACTATTTCTTGTATTTCTTTTTTGATCAGTCTTGTCATGACGGCCCTGGAAGTGCTCGCCATATCTATGCCCAATTCGCTCAACACCTGACGATAAAGTTCCAGGATGGAACCGGATGAGGCGGTGATGTAGAATGAGGTGTATTCGGAAGGATGCAGTTGTCCTGTAGCATATCTTAGGGCTGTGGACTTTCCACTGCCTATATCCCCTGTAAGCAGGGCTATTGCGCCGATTCTCAGGGCATAGTCAAAGCGTTCTTTGACCGCTATAAGTTCCGGGGTTTTAAGGATTTCATTAAGTTCTATATCTGAAACAAAAGGTTCTTTGGTAAAGCCAAAGAAAGTTCGATAGATCACATCCATAGACTATCCCTCCCTTCCCATGTCCCACAACTTGCCTCCCTGGTACCTTGATGCCTTATCAAAGATTTCCACATCGGTTCCGCTGTTTCTGTTTCTTTTCACCCTGGAATTGATGTGCGGATCCAGTGGGGTCAAGAACCCGTAGGATTTGTGGTTGCATGTGATCTCGACATGCTGTGGTTGGTCATCATGGAATAAAAGGAGAACATGTTTGCCGATAAGACCTACAGGGGCTTCATAGAGTTTTCCATTAAGAGTGATGGTGCGGTCCCTGGCAACCCTGCGCCGGGCATGTTTACGGAAATAATCTCTAAGGTCCTTTGGGGCTGCCCTGAGACATTCCATACGAGATGTAAATCGTTCAAAAGGACTCTGACCGGTAGAGGTATGTTTTCTCTGGTGATAGATGTCATTGAGCCATAAGTCAAATGCCTCATTGAGTTCCTGTAAAGCGCTGCCTTTAAACCCTTGCAAGAACTGCATCCTCACCGTGCGGAAGAATCTTTCTATCTTGCCTTTTCCCTGGGGTTTATAAGGTCTGGCATGAATCAGGGCGATGCCTAATGAGGCCGTGGCATACTCCAGATGCTTTGAGCGAAAGGCGGGACCATTATCAAGGTATAATTTCCTGGGCAGCCCTCTTTTTAGAAGGGCCTGCTCAAGGGCATCGATGTAGGAAGTGATGCCTTCTGAAAGATAAAACTGGCCGTGGGGGACTAATCGTGAGTGGTCGTCTATGAAGGCCAAAAGATAGGTCTTCCTCATTCGGCCATCTACTCCTACCCTGGGTCCGTGCATGGCATCGCTCTGCCATAGATCGTTAGGAAGTTCCGCCTCAAACTTACGCCTGTCTTCAGGCTCTCGCTGGGCGGGATTCATGAGATTGTGGCAGTGCAAAAAACGGTAAACCGTAGATAGATTCAGATCCATTCCCGGTGAAACCAACCCCCGTTCATTCATTTTCTCGATAAGAAATGGAACCGTCGCCCGGGGCAATTCTTTTCTAAGACGGATAAGGGCAAGAGACGTTTCCTCGTCCATGCCACGGCTTAAACCCCGATCCGACCGATTATTGGGATATAACGATTCCAGTTTTCCGTTACTGTCTCTGTAGCGCTTGATCCAACGTAAAATTGTACTTCTGGTAAGTCGTGTCCTGAATGAATGGGGAATGGACCATTTTCGTGCACATTTCTCCCTTAATAGCCTTTTTTGCTCTCCTCGTTCCAGGTAAACACCGCTGACAAAATCGCTGATCACACCAAAACGAAAGATCGCAACTTCCTTTTTTTGATCTTCGTTCATGAAAACCCTCCTTTCGTGTTTTCTCCCCCATCTACAACAGCAAATACCCTTTTGGAACGACACTCTTCGGTAGGGTTTATCTAAAACGAAGTTTATCTCAGGTTAAATGGACCGGCTGACAGGCACTTTGCCTTGTTTAAGGAGATAGTCAAAGCCTTCTATTAAACCTCTTTCCCAGCTCTTACCGAGGTAAGCTTCAACCTTCCTCTTAAGAGCCCTTAGCCAGTGCCCTTGACGTGAACGGGAAAGACCGGATGGCCATCGGCCTTTCTTCAATCGGCAGGATATACTGGAGCGGATAGTTCTAATCGACGCCTGGAACCGGTTAAAATAACCTCCGGGTTTAAGCTTCACAATACAACCACACCGCGGGCAACGATACCGCCTAAGCAATAACCCAGCACTGAATCCATCAAAATAGTTCTCTACAAAACCATGCCCCCATAATTTATGATCTTTGCAACTGGGACATATTTCAGGCTTGCGCCATGGATAATCACGGCCCTGCTCAAAAATCTCCTTGAGTTTGACAACAACTAAGCATATCATGTTTACCTCCTTTGAGAGTCGTTTTTTGACTCTCGTTTTTCAAAGGGCGGGAGGTTCCTCTAAAATTTCCCGCCCTTTATTCCAAATAAAAAAAGCCTCTTAAAAGAGGCTCATTTATTCTGATAATCTTACTCTATTTGTCAATTTATTCTGAAAATATATATCACCTTCTTGCTCATTTATTGTGAAAATCTACAGCTCTTTCCCTTTTTAAATTTGCTCTCTTTACCGTCCCAAACCCCCTTGACACCGACTTCCCAATCCCCCAGTAATCAGGAATTTCAAAATTGACGGAGAAGGCGCTGTAGAAG
>JAFDHR010000277.1:4014-5860 GCA_019308645.1 Deltaproteobacteria bacterium | reverse complement strand
CTTCAACGGATTATTAAATGTTAAATGGGGTACTGGCCCCGGAGAAGTAGAACCAGACGAGATTGGTCCTGGAGATACACTCTGGGTATGTGGTTTACATGTTCACGATTTTACAGGAGGATCTTTTGAAACTGCTGCTGATATTGTCCCTATGAGTGGTATACCAGATGCGCGAATTGTTATCAGAGGGGACTATCCAAATGATCCTGGAATTATTTGGGGATGTCATATACTAAATGATAACACCTGGCTTTATGAAGGTAGTGATGTTTGGAGCCAAGAGCTTACAGCCGGTCTTTATCCTGATTGGTTTTTTCAGGATATTGGTGTTCCTGATAATGATGACTATATTGTTCTTGATAAGTTCAATACACTTCAAGAGCTAAAGGATTATAATGGCAATAATGGTGGCCATTATAGTGATACATATGCGAGGGGCACAAAGCTATACATCAAATGTACAGACAAAGGAAATCCAATAAATAGATTATATGGTAATAGATATGGATATGATTTTATATTAGCCAATCGTGAATATATCACTTTTCTTAACCTTACATTTCATAATTTTAATCGCGTTGCATATAAGATAGGTGGGCTCTCACACATAAGATGGGAAGGATGTAAAATAGACTATGGAGAGCACTCACTCCTCGGATTCTGGTACGCGAATGATCATATTGAAGTTATTAATTGTGAGCTAGCCTGGGCGGCAAATGGGATATATTGTATTAATCAGGATGAATCGTCTATATATAGGATTAATCAAACCATTAGAAATTCTCGATTCTCAGGAAATTATATTCATGATATAGGAGTCCGAGAAATTAATGCTAATTCTGATGCACATGGCATCTCACCCCAAGGAGGACGTGATAATATAATAGAAGATAACTACTTCGAAAGATGCCATAGAGCTATCTTATTATATGCATTTACGCATCAAGAGATTAAAAACACAATAGTAAGAAGGAACGTTGTAATTAACCCTCACAAATACTTGGATAGAGACACTTACGGCATATCCACTCAATGCGACAATGACTCCTTATCTGATAAAAGTGGGAATGAATTTTATCTGAACATTGTTGTAGGTCATGACTATGGGTACAGGTTTCAGTTTGAAGATGAACAGAAGTTTAATTACAATATTGCCTACAATTGCGGTATAGGATTAGGTAGTGCTCGAACTGCTGATGATGGGGGAACATCAGTCGGCGCAAAAATCACAGGTAAAAATAACATCATTATTGATTCTACAAATTATCATGTGCATTTCGGAACAGGTGCATCGTTTCCTAACGCGTTCCTTGACATGAATTACAATCTCTATTATCCGGACGGAGAGAGCATATTCTTCCATATGGCTCGTTATTATGATTTTGCGGGATGGCAAATTACAGATAACAGGCATATAGGGGAACCAAATAGCATATTAGGGGATCCCCTCTTTACCACCACTACTTTCATATTAGGGGATCCCCTCTTTACCACCACTACTTTCGATGTGTCCGGTTTGGAGCCTAAAGAAATGGCTTTAGCTTATGCAAAAGCTTTTTTTACCCCTTCGGAAGATTCTCCATTTATTGATAAAGGCGAATATGTTGAAGGAATCGATACGGATTTTGAGGGAAACCCGATAATTTCCCCTGATATGGGGATATTTGAGTATTTAGTATATATTGCGCCACCAGTTGAAATTCCTGCTGATGATGGAGGAACGATTACAATTGATGAGGGAGATTATGCCGGGACAGAGGTAGAAATTCCAGAGGGAGCCCTCCCCGAAGATACCACGGTTTCTATAGTCGTGGTGCCTAATCCGCCTGATATGCCAGCAACCATG
>JAFDHR010000277.1:0-3998 GCA_019308645.1 Deltaproteobacteria bacterium | reverse complement strand
CCCGAAGATACCACGGTTTCTATAGTCGTGGTGCCTAATCCGCCTGATATGCCAGCAACCATGGAAGGGACGGCTATGGTTATTTCCGTAACGCCAGTTGGTCAGGAACTTGAAGAAGCGGCTACTTTTACTATCCCCTATGAAGGTAATACTCCTCCAGATATGGTATACTACCTAAACCCGGACGATGGTGTTTGGTATATTGTCTCCGGTGAGATAATTGTTGATGAAGAAAACAAATTAGTAACATTCCAGAATACAACTCTCACGGCCTACGGCGCGGGAAGCACTATTAATCTTGAGAGAGCTAGTGGCAGCGGCGGTGGTGGCGGTGGCTGCTTTATCAACAGCATAGCTTTGAAACCTTCTCAAATTTTTGGCTTATAACCCGCTGCAAATCCTCCGTGAGTTTTATATGAAAGGTGAAGCGGTCCGTGGAGTAGCTTATCCGACAGATCGTCAAGGTGGCATCCCGGTTTTCCTATCATGGACGATACTGGTGGGTGCATGTGGCTTCTGCTTTTCCGTTGAGTCATCCTTACCGGGCAGTGCTTGGACATAGGTGAAGGTAAATATTTTGATATACCCTCTTAGAATATGAATAATACTTCAATCCAAAACACATTGCACCAATTAATTCACTTATTGTTTAACGGGCAGTGTTTATCAAATAGAAGTAAATTCACCTATCCGTTGGCTAGAACAGAACATCCTGAAATAAAAGACAAAATAAATGAATTGAAAAAAGTGTTGTGTCAGGCATATGGAATAAACACATCGGAAAATATTTACACGACTCTGGCTGTATCAATACAGAAAAGTAATATCCAGGGAAATAGCGGCCAATTCGATTTAGAAAAAAAACAGGTTATCATTCCCAAAATCTACGATTCAAGAACATACGAAGACCCTCGACTAGATCCCGTTAATGGACTGCATGAGTATACAAAAGAAAAGCTCGAAAGATATATCCTGGATGCCTATATACACGGAAGCCTGTCTTCCATGGATCACACCGGTTACAGTGACTTGGACACCCTTTTCATTTTAAAACCCGATATCCTCAAAGATCCCGGGAAGATAAAAAAACTCGAGCAACTATTCATCAGGAGTACAAGGTATTTGTATCGATTTGATCCGCTCCAGCATCACGGACATTTCTTCTTGTTAGAGTCGGATCTAAACTGCTACAACCAGTCTTTCTTACCACTACCGGCCATTCAGGCATCGACAAGCCTCTTAGGCAGGGGAACGCGGCTGGAATTTCAAATCAGAAGCTGCGAAAAGGAGAGCGAACAAAGATTTCTGGATTCAATGCGAATCATGCGCCGATATGTTACCCAAGAACGTAATAGACTCGAGCAGCCTTACTACCTAAAAGGATTTCTCAGCCATTTTATGATACTGCCGGCTCTTTTTCTCCAACTCAATAACGAATATTTATCTAAAAAGGAATCCTTTGTCATAATGAAAGAAAGGATGCCCTCGGATATCTGGCAATGCATGGATCAAGTAAGTTCTATTCGTCGAGACTGGCAACAGAAAATCACACCTTCTACCCAAAAGGCTATCCGATTAATCGGTCTGTGGAATCCATTATTGCTTCCATATTTCGTGAAAAGGTTTTATAAAATCCAGCCGATCACAACCGGGGCAATAGATGCCAAGCTGTTAGATGAGATGCTTACTTTTTGTGAGTATCTATACAAGATGAGCGGTCTTGATGATAAACAACCTGCAATTCATTGATTTCCCCCGTCAGATACCACTGGAAACATATCAGCAAGCCTCGAATGCTTTCGTGGCTTACTTCCGGGATCACTCAAGCGTTAAGGCGATTTACGAAATGGGTAGTATTGGCGATCCGGGAATTTCAGATCTGGATCTCATCCTGGTGCTTGGGGAAAACGGAAGATTAAATAGTAACGACTTCCAATTCTTAAGCAGTTTAGATAATTACGTGTTTGCGCACAATCCGTTTGTAGTACCGGAGACGATCTTCCCTTATATCCAAAATTTTTTTTTCGCCAGCAATATGCGAAAATTATCCGGAAATACCTATGCCTTTCATATAACAAGTTCGAATAGGGAACAGAAACAGCTCGGCTGGATTATCTGTGCTGAGGCGGCAGTGGGCAGACTCCTTGATCTGATGTATCAATTAACCTTTGGCCAAAATATCAGCCTGAGAAACATGCTACTTAAGCTCAATTCGATTAAACATAACATTTCACTCGCTGAAGATATTTATGGAAGAAACGATAACAAACTCTTTGATGAATTCTGTTCGTCAATTACAAATTTACGTAAGGATTGGTTCTACCTGGGTACTGCCGACCAATTGGAAAAAACCAGCCAATTGCTTTCAACCGGTATGGAACTGCTCTCACAAATTATTTCTCGTTTGGCTGGATTCTCAAAAAATCTTTTCGATCTAACCGTTTATTATAACCTCAATCCGGAGACTCTTTGTTTTATTTTCCCTAACTCTCTCCAGATAGCCAAATTTCACAAGGACAAGGAGACCAGCATCAACCGGTTTAAAAATCCGCTCAGTTTCATAAAAAAAATCAAAGGACCCGCCGCCCCGAGAATCGTTAGGCATGTTAACGACATATCCACCATTACCATGCCTGGCGAGTTGTTATGCCTGTTTTATCCGCTGTTGCCAAGCTCCTCCGTAACATCGAAGATACTGAAAAATTGCCTCTTTACACCTGGCCGGGGAGAGTCAAGCGGATTTTCAGCGGAAAGAGGCTGGGAATTATTCCGCAAGAGGCAAGCTTTACTTGATGAATATATTGCTTTCATCCAAAAAAAGGACCTTTCAGCCATGTCAGTAATGCTGATAGGCCCGTGGTATTTAGGGAATAAAGCTCGGTTCTACAATATAAAAAGAATGATTTTGAAAGGTATGATAAGGACAGGAATTCTTTGATCGAGAATCACCTTATGCGATTTGGCCTTTTCTGCGCTGCCGTAAAAAGGCTTTGGAATGAGCCATTTCCACTACAATGGTAAAATGAGGAGGATAAGCTTTTTATAAATATGAGGTTGAGTTACATAACCAGATTTGTCCTTGACCCAAGGACAGTGGCGGTTTAAAATTACAGAATGACTCAACTACCCCCATTTTCAATTAAAATGGGAGACGAATGAATTAATTACTTATGATACTATTTAAGCATTTACTTAGAGCTACTACGTTTTTCCTTTATAAATTATTTCTTGGATCGATCCTTGAGAGGCAAAGAGAGAAAAGAAAGAATAAACGAGTACTCTTGCAGATTAATTCTGGCATTGGAGATTCCATTCTGGTCTTGCCCCTGATCCATGAGCTTGCTAGGAGAGATTATGAGATTCATGCTATTGTTAATCAATTTACCAAATCAATCGCAAAATATTGTCCGGATATTACAAAATATTATCAAATAGACTATAGTATTGCTAATATTATAGAGACGGCTAAACTGATTGTCGAGCTGAATAAATTACAGTTTACATACTATGTTGGTGCGCTTCCTTCAAATATCATTAGAGATGCATTTCTACCGCTAATCTTGAGGATTCCAATTCGCATCAAGCATGTTTCTCCACACAAAGAGAGATATCGGAATTACGATTTTATTTTTAATAGACTAGCGCGACTTAATCCAAATCAGAATAATACAGACTCAAATTTAACTCTATCAAGAATGCTTGAAAATTCTAAAAAAACGGGCCAAGTAGTCCATAATATTGTCCTTCCCGATGAGGTTATCCAAAGGATGAAACTTAAATTAAAAGAATTAGGGTATTCGGAAGATTTTATTACGATAGGAGTTCATCCGGGGTGCAAAGAAACCTGGGCTTTTAAACGCTGGCCCCCAGAAAGATATGCCAGCTTATTGGATCAGATAGCAAAGAAGAACAACTCACAGATGATTCTTTTTGGCGGCTTGGAAGAAAAGGCTATAGCTGATTATATAATCCAAAAAACAGAAGCCGCCCCGCTAAAT
>JAFDHR010000276.1 GCA_019308645.1 Deltaproteobacteria bacterium | reverse complement strand
CCGGATATCGAGGCGGTTAGGAGTTTTCTTCCTCCTTTTGATCCAGGAGACCTGTGGCTCAACCCGGATAATCCCAAGACCTTCGGTGGCATTACCATGAATACTGACTATATGGAATTCAGATGGCAAATCCAGAGGGATATGGAGAAGGCCAAGAATGTCATCACATCAGTTCATCAAGAATTTGCCAGGGTGTTTGGAAGGAACTATTACCAGGTGGAAGGATACAAAATCGATGATGCGGATGTTGTTATGGCTGTCTCAGGTACTGCAGCATCTACTGGAAGGGATGCCATAGATTCCTTAAGGGAAAAGGGAGAAAAGGTGGGCATGGTAAAGCTAAAGACCCTTCGTCCATTTCCAAGGGAGGAAATTATGGAGACCTTGAAGGGAAAGAAAAAGGTGGCGGTTATTGACCGAAATTTCTCCCCGGGCGCCACAGGCATTTGGGCCCAGGAGATCAGAAGCGCCCTTTACGAGCTTCCTGAACACGAAAGACCGCTTATCTATGGCTATATTGCCGGTCTTGGTGGCCGGGATATAAGTGTTAAAACCATTGAGGAAGTTTATCAAAAAACACTGAGAGATGATCGACCAGATGATGTCGATATATGGATAGGAGTAAACTATGTATAGCCCAAATCAAAGATTTGACAACAGAGACATCCCTGAAGATGAGTTCATGACCTCTGGAAATTTAGCCTGTGCCGGCTGCGGGGCATCTCTTTCCATGAGGCTGGCATTAAAAGGCTTAGGGAAACCAACCGTACTTGTTGTGCCTGCCTGCTGCTGGACGATCATACCAGGCACCTGGTCTTTCTCCACCATGGATGTTCCCTTTTTTCATTGTGCCTTTGAGACAACCGGGGCAACCATATCTGGTGTTAAGGCAGCATACAGAAAAAAAGGGATGGATGATGTCTGCGTTGTTGGATGGGCAGGTGATGGAGGCACCTTTGATATTGGTATCCAGGCGCTGTCAGGCACTGCAGAGAGAAATGATGATGTTCTATATGTATGCTATGACAATGAGGCCTACATGAATACCGGAATCCAGCGCTCAAGTGCTACCCCTAAGGGTTCCTGGACAACAACAACCCCGGTAAAAAACCCCAAATCAGAGCAAAAAAAGGATTTTGATGAGATAATGATTGCCCACAGGATCCCTTACCTTGCCACTGCCACAGCCGCCTATCCCCAGGATATGATCGCCAAGTTTAAAAAGGCCAGGAAAATAAAAGGAACAAAGTTTATCCATCTTCTTGCTGCCTGCCCCACAGGCTGGAGAATGCCTGAGAATTTATCCATAGAGGCTATGCGCCTGGCCGTGCTATCCAACATCTTCCCTTTATATGAGGTACACGATGCTGATATATTCACCTTCAGGGCAGATTTAGACACCTGACGGAGGAAGACATTAAAGAATATCAGAAGATGGTGGATCAAAAGTTTGAGCGTTTACAAGAGAGGTTTGAAAAAGGAAGGATTTAAAAGAAATTCAAATCGCAAATTGCAAATCCGCAATCCAAAACCCGAAATGTAAAAGTTCCTCAATCCTTGCCCCTGAAGTGCGGAGCCTACTTCACCGGGGCCTCAATTTTTACCCCGTGAAATGCCTTTGTCTTTTCTATTTAACTGGGGCCTCAATTCCTCAATCTCTTTACTCATCTGCTACACACACCCGGTTTCTCCCCTCATTCTTAGCCTTATACATAGCCTCATCCACTCGCTTGATGAGTGAATCTACAGCTTCTTTGTATTCCATGCGTAAAGAGGCCACTCCAAAGCTGGCCGTGATTTGAACGGATTGCGAGCTATTGGGCAGCGTGATTTTCATCTCCTCCACCCTCTTACGCATTCTTTCTGCAATTGACCGCCCTTGAAGGCCATCTCCTCCTGGTAAACATACAGCAAACTCCTCTCCCCCGTATCGCCCCACTAAATCGTATGGCCTTGAGGATTTAGACAACTCTTCGGTAAACCCTTGAAGCACGAGGTCCCCTATCTGATGACCAAATTTATCATTAATTCTCTTAAAATAATCAATGTCAGTTAAGATAATGGAGAGAGGTGTTATCTCGATTAGATCTGTGGATCTCTTGCTCCATTCGTTCCATAAATGCCCTTCTATTTAACACGCCAGTCAAAGAATCAGTGGATGCTAAAAGCATTATCCGTTGTTCCAGCTCAATAATCCTTTCTCCTATCTGAATCCGATATTCCAACTCTTCCTGGTGAAAAGGTTTAGTTAGAAAATCATCTGCTCCAGCCTCCAAACCCTGAATTACGTCTTCTTTTCTTTCCTTTGCCGTTAGAATAATGAAATAGGCATAACCGGATTTTTCCATTTCACGAATCTTACGGCACAGTTCCAACCCATCTACATTAGGCATCATCCAGTCTGAGATAACCAAATTTGGAGCTTCAGGCTTATTAAGAACCGCCCATGCCTCACTTGCCGTCACAGGTAACCACAACATCGTATCCCCACTTGCTCAGGAAGACCTCTAACGAGCGCCTTGAGACCGGATCATCCTCAGCAATAAGAATCTTCATTTTTCATCTCCTGATAAGACTTCTTTTATTGCGGCCTCAAGATCCTTAAGTTCCTTCTCCAGTTCAGATAGCCCTGCACCCGCTTCTGCCAATCGCTCTTCCCTACCTATAACCTCTAACCGATAGGCCGCCTCAAATGCTCGCTTGGCGCCAAAGTTACTTACAGAGCCTTTCAGGCTATGGGCAGCCGCATTCAGAGCATTTGAATCACTGTTAGCAATTGCCTCTCGGATCTGAGCTATATTATCAGGTAAGTTTTTCTGGAATAGATCAGCTATCTCTTTAAAGAGCTCCATATCTCCGTCTACCACCTCCAGGGCCTTGGAAAGATCAAAGATATCTTTGGGAGTTGGCTCATTATTCTTTGAATTAGACGACATCTTTTCCTCCTCTTTAGTTTTATTCGCCTTCGCCCGAATACCCTGTAGTCTGCTGCAGGGATGATCTGCCGTCGCTAAAGCTTTGGCACGACACAGATGGCGGGGTGAACCGCGCCGTAGCTCGTCAGAGCGAAGGCGGGTTTGGTCTTCGGCGCAATTCCGCTTTGATATCCCGCAGCTCGCGCCGCGTGTGCTGCGGGGAGCTTCATTTTCCTAATCCATTAGCCAATTTCTCGATCACTTTAAAAAGCTCTTCCGTATTGATCGGCTTGGATACATAGTCATCCATCCCTGCTGCAAGACATCGCTCCCGGTCTCCCTTCATGGCATGGGCCGTCATGGCGATAATAGGAATATTTCGATTGCGGATTGCGGATTGCGGATTGCGGATTTGCTGCGTAGCAGTAATTCCATCCATCTCTGGCATCTGTACATCCATCAGGACAAGGTCAAAGCGCTCCCCTTCGAGCTTTTCAATCGCTTCTTTGCCATTTGAGGCAACAACAACCCGATGACCACGTTTTTCCAATATCTTCGTAGCCAGCTTCTGATTGACAATATTGTCCTCGGCCAGAAGGATATTAAGTCTTCTGCGGGCATCCTGAATTCTGTATCGGGTAATAAAAGGGGCCTTTTGTTCACTTGGATGGCCAAGGGCCATAGTAATAGCATCTAAAAGCTCTGACTGTTTCACGGGCTTAATCAGATATCCGGATATCCCTACTTCTTTACAGCGTGCTGCATCGCCTTTTTGCCCCACAGAGGTCAGCAAGATTATCTCCACATCTACCCCATCAGGGCCCTCCTTAGCCCTTTTTGCAACCTCAAATCCGTCCATATTAGGCATCTGTAAGTCCAGCAAAACGAGTCGATAAGGCTGTCCAGTGTCAGATGCTTTCTTGATTTTAGCAAGCGCCTCTTTCCCATTTGCTGCTTCAGTTGGCACAAGCCCCCATGAAGATGTCATTTCCTTAAAAATCAAACGATTAGTGGCATTGTCATCAACAATGAGAACTGGCACACCAGAAAGGACCAATTCCCTTAAATGCGCTGTTTCTCGCGCCTCCACACGGCTCAGACCAAAACGGGCAGTGAAGTGAAAAATACTTCCATGATTTTGGAATTTGGAATTTGGAATTTGGATTTTGGAACTATCTTTTAATCCGAAATGCGCAATCGGCAATCCAAAATCGGCAGCGCTTTCCACCCAAATTCTACCATCCATCATCTCCACAATCTGCTTGGAGATAGCCAAGCCCAGTCCTGTGCCGCCATACTTTCGGGTAGTTGAGCCATCTGCCTGGCTAAAGCTCTCAAAGATTGTCTCTATCTTGTCAGGAGGAATCCCAAGGCCTGTGTCAGATACCATAAAGTGCAAAAGAACTGAAGAGTCTTCCTCTTTTTCTGTATCTACATGGATTACTACCTCCCCTTTCTCAGTGAACTTGATAGCATTGTCTGTGAGATTTAAAATCACCTGACGCAATCGAACAGGGTCTCCCATCAAAGCAGTGGGAACATCAGGCTTTACGTGACAGGCCAGCTCAAGTCCCTTTTCATGGGCTCTTATGGCCATCATCTCTGTTGCAGTCTCCAGAGTTGTACGCAGATCAAAGCCTATCTCTTCCAGTTCCAGCTGACGTGCCTGGATTTTTGAAAAATCCAGGATATCGTTTATAAGAGAAAGCAGGGAATCAGCGGACGTTTTCACCATCTCCATGTATTCTTGCTGCTCCTTGGTCAGATCAGTGGTTAGGGCCAGATCAGTCATCCCCATGATAGCATTCATGGGTGTGCGGATCTCATGGCTCATGTTGGCAAGGAATTCGCCCTTGGCTTGGGTGGCTTCTTCGGCTTCTTCTTTGGCCTGTTTCAACTGCTCTTCTGCTCGCTTGCGCTCGGTAATATCATCAAAAACTACAAATCTACCGGTGATTATACTGCCCACCTTTATCGGACCGGCGGACACGCGAACGTTAATCTCCTTGCCATCTTTGCGCATCCGGATTATCTCGGCACCCTTTATACCCTGCATCGCCTGCCCATCAAGCTCCTTCGCTTCGGTGTAGTAAAAGCGCTCCGGACAGATCAGGTCTTCTATGACCTTTCCGTGCGCCTCTTCGGGGGGATAGCCAAACACCTCTTCAAAGGCCAAGTTTGCGCCTATGATATGGTTTTCCAGGTCAAGCAGCGCCATGGCCTCACCGGAGTAATCGAACAACGACTTTATCCGTGCCCGTTGAATTTCTAACTCCTCCTCTGCCTGCTTGCGCTCGGTAATATCCCGTACAATGCCTCTAAACCCTATTGGCTTACCTTCTGCATCCTTCATGAGAGATACAGAGGTCTCTACATATCTTTTGGTAGTATCTTTTCTAATAATCTCCCAATCAAATATCTTGGTAGGTTTTCCTGTTTTATATACTCTGTTGAAGGT
>JAFDHR010000275.1 GCA_019308645.1 Deltaproteobacteria bacterium | reverse complement strand
ATTCTCCCTATGCCTTTAATTGAAAGACCAGAGGAGAGCATTGATCAGTTTGTACGTTGGATAGACCTTGGAAGTATTGAATTCAACGAGCTTAGAGGCGAAATAGCGGAAACTCAAACTCCTTTGGTTACGATCCCATTATCAGACCGACTATTACACGCTAGCACTCCATCCGCCAATGTCATACTTCAAGGTATAATTGATCATTTGACATCGCGTCCGGAAGTCCTCGGAGTCTACTTGGTTGTAGAAAAAGCCCCTGATTCTTATGAAAGAATTACAAGCGCAAATGTTGCTTGTTCCATATTTCATATGACACATATGTTAGGGATCGTGCGAGGTTTGAAGGTTTTTGTCAATTTTACTGAACAATTAGGATTGTTCGCTCTTGCCGCTGGAGCTTCGGCATTTGGTTCCGGTTATGAAACTAAGGCACAAAGATGCTGCTTGATGGATTTTGTTCAACGAGGAGGAGGGGGGGGACTACCACATTTCTATAGCCTGGCTACGCTTTGTGACTACTTGCCAAAGCGAGACATACTTGAGAAGCTAGTGCCGAAGAGACTCCTTTATATATTCACAGAAGATGAAAATCCTGCAAGTGCTAGCCTATTTTCTGCATTACGGGCTGATCCTGCTCAGCGGAGGCTGCCACCAAATTGGGCCGAAGAAATTAATAATGTCCAAGCGTCTCAAGATCACTATATCCAAATAATGACAGGCGCTACAGAGAAACTAATCGAGTTATCATCACATAGTGAAAAGGCTCAGCGTGCACTGACGTGGTTGCAGAGAGCCGAACAAAATGCTACATACCTCAATAGCCGTTTTGAGGATGATCCTCTCAGTGATTCGGGAGTACACACTAGGGTTTGGCGACAAGCATTCGAACAATATTTAGAGGAATTTGACATTTTATAGCCATGAATTGTTATTTTTTAGTTGTGAATTCAGTACTCATCAAAACAGTTAATTTCTGATTCGCATTGAATAAAATACTATATGTACTGAACCCTTGGATTAAAAGGCTAGTAGCTCCTGATCCCGGCTTCCCTGGGATGAAACGACGGCTGAGCCGGAAGAACGCCTCATTGAGATAGACGTATGAGGGGGAAGGAAATTCTCATGAAGGGAGTATTGATATGAAGTTTGTCGATATTTGGTCCAAAGGTGAAGTCTTTCAATACCTCCAACACTTGCTAAAGCAGAATCAGATAAAAGATTGCAAACATCTTAGTATTACTAAAGGCCATGCACATGCCTATTACCCGGAATGCGCGTTGGATTGGGCAAGTCATATTAATGCTGAGAATGTGCATACCATTTCCACCGGGTATGGTGCCCCTTCAAGTTATTCATGGACTAAATGTCCTAGTGATTGCCCAAAATACGAAGAAGCAAGAGATTTTGGAAGAACACTTGACGGAGAAATAGATATAGCTGAACAGAATGTGGGAAGAATACCAAATCCCGTTATTCAAGTAGTTGGCGAAGTTATCGCGAACAATTATTATAGCCATGACCGATTGAACACTCTATTTATGGAAAGTGGCGCACCAGGTGAGCCGCCTCAAGGCTCATGTGTAAAAAAGTGCATAGCTTGGTTGAAGAGGTGTAACAATGATTCAAATATTGATGCCTTTTCTGTGTTGGGAAAAGCTCTAGAAAACTTCATGGCGCTTGATATCGATGGAACTGGAATCCACGATAAAATCTGGCTAACTAACAAAGATCGTATAAAATCTGTCTTAGCAAAGTTTGGTCTTTCTTATTATAAAGGAGGGCAAATTTTCGGAGCTAAGACAGGTCTCTCGTCCAGTTCTCTAAAGGAAATCTTGGCAAGCAAAGACCTAGGGGCTGTTGAGGTTGAATTTCAAAGAGCGGTTGACAATGTCGAATCAGATCCTGCCGCGGGAATTACAGCAGCATGTTCAATGATAGAGTCTTTGTGCAAGGTATACATTGAAGATGAAGAATTAGAGATGCCTTCCAAACAGACTATCAAGAACCTTTGGAAAGAGGTGCAAGAGCACATTGGGCTTGATCCTGGATCAAAAGAAGATCAAGATATCTCGCGGATTTTGTCCGGTTTTACATCTGTTGTTGACGGTATCGGAGCACTTCGAACTCACACAGGAACAGCGCATGGGCGTGGGCGAAAGCCGTACAAACTCGAACCAAGACATGCTAGACTCACGATTCATGCGGCTCATACCCTAGTATCTTTTGTCATTGAGACGTGGGAGACCCGAAAAAAGGCATTGTAGAATTGAAATCATCAGGTAAGAAAACTGCGATAACGAGGGAACCAAAGCAGCTAGTCCGAGGAAAAGAGTTCCATAAAAAAGTACAAGAGGACTGGCATAAAACCGCCGAAGGTGATGTTGAATCTGAAAAGCATGTAAAAAAGCTAAGTGGCCGAAAAGGTAGGATGGACATCTGTGTTGATGCACAAGAAAAATTAGTAGCAGTGGTTGAACTCAAAGCCTCAGACTGGGATAGAATGACAGAGAAAGCTGTGCACAGAAATGTCAATCGTCATGCAAGTCAAATCTGGGATTACATCGAGTCGCAATTAGAACAGGGAAAGGAAGTATCCCCTGGGATCATTTTTCCTCAGAGGCCAAAGGACAAAAAGCGGATGGAAATGATTGAAGAGCTATTTGAGGAACATGGAATTCCTGTGGTGTGGGAGGATGAGTCCACTGAAGAAAGGAAGGCAAGGTCGTAATAATCCAAAC
Organism: Deltaproteobacteria bacterium; assembly: GCA_019308645.1. The sequence goes on along the minus strand of JAFDHR010000275.1, from coordinate 1,271 downwards.
CGCCTTCGAGATGTATGACGGCCTAATGCCGGAAGAACGCCTCATTGAGATAGACGAGTGTAAGAGAATAATATTCTCACATGAGAATGTGTCGCCTTATATCCATTGAACTAAACCGCTACGCGGTAGATACCTGAGCCCTTAATTCATCATCTCAATAAAAAGCTCTCCTTGCATCCTTTCACTCCCTGTCAATTCTTTTTGCTAAATGACTCCTTCCATAATAGAGTTCTCCTGCCACTGGATATGCAGGTGGAAAATCCATTTCATAGAAAGGAGATTTTATTATGGGAAAACTGAGAGAGCAGATGAAAGGAGACCTTGAGTTGAGAGGCCTGAGTCCAAACACACAAGAGATTTACTTAAGGCAGGTAAATCAGTTCTCACGTCACTACGGTAGGTCTCCTCGTCAACTGGGTGAAAAGGAGATTAAGGAATATCTCCTTTATCTCATAAGGAAAAAGAAGGCTTCAACTTCGACAGTCAATCAATGTTACCATGCCCTGAAATTTCTCTATGAGAGAACTCTTAATCGCGTGTGGGTTATGGCAAGGGTTCCCCGTGTTAAAAGTTTTAAACAGCTCCCTATTGTTCTAGACAGAGAGGAGGTTGAGTCGCTGTTCTCAGTGACAAGCAACTTAAAACACCGGGCCATCCTGATGCTCATCTATTCTTCTGGTTTACGCCTGAGGGAGGCCTCGTATCTGAAGGTCTCTGACATCGACAGCAAGCGAATGGTGTTACGGATAAGACAGGGCAAAAGCCGTAAAGACCGGTACACTCTTCTCTCCACTTTAGCGCTGGAAGTTTTAAGGAAGCACTGGCGTCATTGTCGTCCCAAGGAATGGCTGTTTCCAGGTCGACTATCAGATAAGCCTCTCTCCGTGAGGTCTATCCAGAGGGTATTTAAAAAGGCCAGGACTTTGGCTGGGATAACAAAACCAGCCACGGTCCATACGCTCAGGCACAGTTTCGCCACCCATCTTCTTGAACAGGGCACAGACCTTCATCGTATTCAACTCCTCTTAGGTCACAGGTCGCTGAAAACGACGGCGATTTATCTCCATGTTAGTCGGAAGGAGCTTGTCCGCATCGTCAGTCCTTTAGATTTTAAACCCAATAACTCATAGCCTCTGCAAATTCATAAGTATTTCGTTTTTGTGCTTGCGGCAAATCCCTCACAATTTTCCCCATTTTCCACCCACTGACATCCTGAAATAAGGTTATCATACCCAAAAGGACTAGGTCAACGACTCAAAAAGCAAAACAAA
>JAFDHR010000274.1 GCA_019308645.1 Deltaproteobacteria bacterium | reverse complement strand
CGTCACAAAAATTACGGCAAGTATATAGGTGTAAAATCTTGGAATTATTGGCGGCAGAATAAGCAGAACAACAAAGATAGCACCTGGAAGTACAAGTGATTTCAGACTGAAAATCTTTCTAAACAATATTTGCTCCTTCTGGATATTCTAACTACAAACTTACAGCTATGAGCTCTCTGTTATATTTACCACACAGATTTAAGCATTCCTCTGGGCCGCCAGGTCAACACAATGACTACGATTTAAGCATTCCTCTGGGCCGCCAGGTCAACACAATGACTACTGCAATGTATGGGAAAACTATAGCGAATTGCGGCCAGAATAAAACACCATAAGATTGGGTAAGGCCAAAGATAAGTGACCCTACCAGGGCACCCCACATGTTTCCCAACCCGTGATCCATCCCGATGCTCACACTTACCATGGGGGAGACCAACGCCCCGCCCAATCCGGCAAGGAAACAGCCCAAGACAAATGCAAAGGCAAATACCCAGCTCACATTGACCCCCATGGCACCAACCATCTCTCGATCAACAGCTGCTGCTCGTGCGATTTTCCCAATCTTGGTTTTGTTGGAAAAGAACCAAAGTCCGACGCCCACCCAGGGGCCAATGATGAGAAGAAAGAGATTATACCTGGGAAACGGTGAGTCAAATATGTTCACAGAGCCCTGTAATAATTCAGGTGCCATGATCGACCTGTAGTCAGCCCCCCAGACCATCTTTACAAGATCGCCTAAGATAAGCATCAGGGCGAATGTAAATAACAACAGCATCAGGTGTTCTCTCTCATAAAGATGACAGAACAGGGATCTCTCTGCTACGAGCGCGACGACGGCCACAACAAAGGGGGCTAGGATCAATGCCAGCCAAAAGCCGACAGAGCCGCCTCCCAACAGGTGGGAAAGGCTAAATGCCGAAAAGGCGCCAATCATATACAGGGACCCATGTGCAACATTCGGTACCCTGAGCACACCGAGAACAAAGCTCATCCCGGCAGAAACGATGAACAAAATCATTGCCCGGCTAAGACCAACCAGGAATTGAGAACCCAATGCAGAAAAGGTAAATGCCTGCCCTAATTCCATCTATCCCCCTCGATTGAAAATTGAAGATTGAAAATCGGAGGTTTTAACCCCAATAGTCAATCTTCAATAGTCATTTGTCACTTACTTCCCTCGTGCCTTCCTTATCTCAGCGCATGTGGGCAGCACCTCATTGCCGGTCAGTGTTATAATATCTGTGGAGATTACACAACCGTATTTTGGAGACATCTTGGTTACTCCCAAGTACATCGGAAGTGTCACTTGATGATCACAAGCTCGCATCTCTAACTCACCTGCAGGGCTTTCGATTTTCATCCCTTCCAAAGCATCTATGAATTTTTCTGTGTCCACAGATCCTGCTTTCTTATATGCCTCGGCTATAAAATGGGCTGTGATATAACCGTGGAACGCAGGAAAACCGGGAGGTCCCCCATAGGCAGCCTGAAATGCCTCAACAAATGCCATGTTCGCTGCTGTCTTAGGATAATAGAAATGATAATCCATGGTACCCATCACACCCTCCGGGCCCTCTGCACCCAGAGGCTTCAGAACTGCGTGGTCTGTGCCGGTGTGAACCCAGACGGGCACTCTCTCCGCCATGCCGGTTGCCTTGACCGCTTTCATGATATTGGTCATGCTACGGCCGCCGGTGCAAAAAATGACGGCATCCGGTTTAGCCCCTAAAATGGATGTAATATAAGGGGCAAGGTCGGGTTCGCCCGGCTTCCACCATGATTTTCCGATCATCTTCACATCGGGCCTTAGTGCCTTCAGGTTCCTCCAGGCAGCATTCGCGATATCATGACCATAGGAATAATCGTCCCCGCCGACCCAGTATTTTACGTAGGGCTTTTTAGACAGGGCAACACCTCCGGCTTTGCCTGCCATGGCCGTATTTTCACCGGTCGAGAAAACATAACGATGGCCCTTTTCCCCAGTGATTCTCTCGCTTTTGGAGATCCAAACCATAAATGGCACCTTTTCCTTCTTGGCAACCGCATCGGATACAGCCAATGCTGCCCCACTGTTGATGGTGCCCACAAGGATATCAACATTCTCTCTCATCACCAATTCCTTGGCCATATTAAGGGCAATATCTACCTTGAATTTGGTATCACGGGTGGTAAACTCGATCTTCTTGCCCAGGACTCCTTTTTTGTTAATGTCTTTCAAGGCCAGTTTAAAGCCATTAAGGGCATCCTTGCCGAATACAGCAGCCGGACCACTATAACAGTCGATAATACCCACTTTAATTGGCCTTGCATCAGAGGATAATGGGTAGATAACAAAGAAAGTGAAAAAACCCAATAAAACAATGAATATCCACAATACCTTTTTCATAATAAACCCCCTCTATTAATGTTAATAACTAAGAACTTCCCTTACTATCCCTAATTGAACACACTTAAAATCCTGTCTTTTGATATCTCTACCATAATGTTTATTAAAGTCAATATTAAACTTGGTGCAAGGATCTTCTATATTACTTCTCCCAGTTTCCTGGATTCATAATGCCATTTGGGTCTAAAAGCCCCTTAATCTTCTTTATTAGGTCGGCAGTATTTGAATCCATTCTTTCCATTGCTAATTTTTGTGCTCCTACCTCACCCTTCCATACTATCCCCCCCAGCTCAAAGGTCAGCCTGTTTGACTCATCCAGCGCCTTTCTCGTTTTCTCCACATCCTCCTCATCAGCTCTATTAAAGGAATAATTAAACCCGAACATAATGCTGTTACCCATTAAGACCTGGTGTACATAGGAGACTATCATTCCATATTTATGCGCAATCTCTATCCCCTTTCTCCATGCCTCCGGAACCTTATCTATGGGTAATATTGCACCGGTATATTCAAAGCCCCCACCCTTTCTAAAGTCTGCAGCCAGTGCAGCCAAAGGGGGTACATCCAGGAATCTTTTTTCTAATGCCGGATGTAGATCTTCCACAAATTTTACAGTGTCTCCTCCTTTAAAGGCCCGAAATAATTTTTTATACATATCTTTTTTAAGCTCAAGTTCCTCTTTCGCGTGTGCGGATACAATAATAACAAAAAAGACATGATTCATCCAATCCGGCTTCTCCTGGGTTATAAGGAAGAAATCCTCCAGTAAATCGAGATGCATAACCTCACAAATTGCATCTGTTATTGAATCTATATCATCTGTAGAAAAGGCTATTACCTCCCGGTATGGTGGTTTGGGATAGAGCTTTATAGAAAGCTTTGTTACAACGCCAGTTGTTCCAAACCAACCAATAAACAGCCCTGATAAATCTGGCAGTGGGCCTCTTGTAAACCAATATGGGCTAACAGAGCACGATCCTATCTTGCATACCTCACCTGTTGGGAGCACTACCTCCATCCCATTTATCATATCCGAGTTAACACCGTATCGTGGTGATATATGCCCGTGCCCCTGAATAAGGGCATTCCCCACAACTGTAACAGTGGGGGGTGCCTCTGGGGTAGAGTGTTGAAGAGTAGGGTAATTCTTCTCAAGATACGTCTTTAGTGCGGCCTGCGATACCCCTGCTTCAACTACCGCATATCTGCCTATGTCATTTACCTCGATAATTTTGTCCATTCTTTTCATATCCAGGACTATCCCGGCTTTATTAGGCACAACCAGACCCGACAGCGTAAAACCCCCACCGAGCGGGGTAATAGGAATCTTTTCTTTGTTGGCTAAAATGACCACCTTTTGCACTTCATCAACCGTTTTGGGCATAACAACATAGTCTATCTCTCGAGGTTGTTGAGCACCTGAATCTCGAGAATAAATAAAAAGCTCCTCTTGACTATTCGATACCCTATCTTCCCCTACAATATTAATTAATGAGCTATATATATCCATGGAATCTCCTTAATCTCTGATAAAGCGTCTAAAGTGAGCTAAAGTGCCTAAAGTTATCTAACCCAGTAGTCGTAAGCGTTTTACGAGTTTCGTTACACTCTCGGTCAGCGATTCATACCTTTTTTTCATTTCACAATCCCTAAATTCCTAAATCTTTCTTTCTTTTACCGCTTTAATAAGCAACTGGGCCGCCTGATCAACTTCAGCCTCGGTAGTAGGCCTGCCAAGGCTCAACCTGATAGCTCCCATCCCCACCTTTTCTCTGACACCCATGGCCTCAAGCACATGAGATAGTTTTACAGACTGATCATGACAGGCAGCCCCTGTAGAGGCACACAGTTCAGGGGCCTCCTTAAGAATCTCCTCTCCAATCATTCCCGGAAAGGATAGGTATAGGGTATTGGGGAGCCTATGTTCCGGATGCCCGTTTAATACAACCTCCGGAATTTCTGTCCGTATCTGATTATACAAACTATCCCTCAGCCTTCTTAAACGTGACATATCATCATAGAGATTATCCATGATCAGCTCACATGCC
>JAFDHR010000273.1 GCA_019308645.1 Deltaproteobacteria bacterium | reverse complement strand
TTTGAGCCAGGACCGTTTGGCTCTATATTATCAACTTGAATTCCAGGCTCTGATAGAAACTTTAGCCATATAGTCAAATGAATTAGTCCCATAAAATCGCTGATATAATCGGGATGGGCAGGTTATCATTAATGTTCACGAAAAATTATGGTAACCGTTCACGGTTTACCGATCTTTAACCTTGAACCTTGAACCTGATTAGTAATTAGTATACATAATATCGATAAGGGAATCAAGGGAGATGCGTGAGTGATAAATCAAAATATTGCATCCTATATACACCTTTCATCTTGCATGTTTTTCCGATAAAATTTAATATTTAATGATGCGAATCGATCGTGAGGAGTTGTCCGTGTATGGACTACTGACAAATAATAACAGACACACATGGCCTTTCGGGCACAACGAAGCATGAAAGTAGTTGAGTAGTGAACGACTTAACTTTAGGCGCTTTCATATAAACCACTACATAATTATATTAGGAGTAAGTATTCAGCCACGAATGGACACAAATGGACACCAATGAAAATGAAATTCTTTATAAAGATTTAGCGTACAAAATTGTTGGACTTGCTATGAGAGTGCATAGGGAATTAGGATATGGATTTTTAGAAAAAGTATATGAAAATGCACTTATGGTATTATTTCGAAGAGAAGCTATTGAAGCAAAACAACAAGCGCCGATAACTGTATATTTTGAAAAAGAAGTAGTTGGAAATTATTATGCTGACATCTTAGTTGAAGATAAAGTCATTTTAGAGATTAAACCTGCCCGCCACCTGCCCGCCATCTGGCAGGCGGGTCCGGCAGGCGGGTCCGGCAGGCGGGTCTGTAGAAAAGATTATTGATGCACATATAGCTCAAAGCCTTAATTATTTGAAGGCAACTGGCCTTCGTTTAGCAATTATCTTGAATTTCTCGAGAGAAAAACTTGAATATAAAAGAATTATTAAATAATTGTTCGTGATAATTCGTGATAATTCGTGGCTGAGCAGTAACTCTTAGGAAGGGAAAAAGGCCTTGAAATTTGATGAAATCGGAGAATTCGGTTTTATAGAAACCATTAAAGAAAAATGCATTACGACTTCGAAAAATGTAATCAAGGGAATTGGTGACGACTGTGCTGTTTTTGGCCCTTCCTCTGGCCGGGTGTTGCTCTTTACTACGGATATGCTGGTTGAAGACATCCACTTTTTAAAGGCAAGGATGACCCCTTATCAATTAGGCTGGAAATCAATAGCTGTAAACCTGAGCGACATTGCTGCTATGGGTGGAAGGCCGCTTATTCTGCTTATCTCCATTGCCATTCCTGCTGAAATGGATGTTGAAATAATTCAAGATCTCTACAAAGGCATGAAACATATCTGCGAGCATTACAAGGTTAATATAGTGGGGGGTGATACGGTTGCCTCCCCTGATAAGTTGGTTATAAATGTTTCTCTGATTGGTGATGCAAAAGAAGATGAGGTTCTCTATAGATCTGGTGCCAGGCCAGGAGATAGTATATATCTCACAGGAAATGTCGGGGACTCATTTGCCGGACTAAAAATCTTAAAAAAAGAAATATCTTCTCCAAAATCTATTGCAAGCCATTTTATCAAAATCCACAATGAGCCAAAACCTTTGATTGAGACAGGAATGACTATTGCGGCCTCAGGGCTTGCCAAAGCCATGATCGATGTAAGTGATGGGCTTCTCTCAGATTTAGGGCATGTCTGTAAGGAAAGTGGCGTCGGGGCAATGCTTTTTCGGAGCAAGATTCCTCTCTCTCCCGAACTTAAACTACTTGCCTCTCGTGTCAAGTTCAACCCGCTTGACCTTGCCCTTTCAGGCGGAGAAGATTATATCTTGTTGTTAACAGTTCCGGAAGCGAACATAAAGGATTTCCAAATAGTATGTAAAGATAAAGGATTATTACCTCTCTACCTGATAGGAAAAATAGTTGAGGGGAAAGGTATTAAAATGGTTAATGATGACGGCTCATTAGAGGAAATTGATATAAAGGGTTTCAACCATTTTTCTCCTTCATTATGACAATCCAATAACGTCAGTCGATTGTTGTCAGTTGTCCGTTGCTGAATTAGAAACGAGATATGATAGGATGCAATGGTATGGCGAGGACAGGATTTGAAAATCTTCGTGTTTATCAATTAGCAGAAGAAGTAACAGATCTTGTATGGGAAGTAGTTCTCAAATGGGACAGTTTTCCTAAGAGTACAATTGGCAAACAACTGGTAAATTCAGCAGACAGTATCGGTGCAAATACCTGCCCTGTTAAATAGCTTGAGGTTAGGATGTGTTTTACACATATGTATTGCATAGTATGAAGGATGAAGGTTTTTATGCAGGTTTTACCAAGAACCTCAAGCTAAGATTTGAGCAGCACAATAATGAACTTGTTGAATCTACAAAGGATAGAGGACCATTCAAGCTAATTTACTATGAGGCGTGTCTCGATAAAGAAGATGCAACAAGGAGGGAAAAATATTTGAAAACATTTCATGGGAAGATGTTTTTAAGAAGAAGGCTCAAATCTTATTTAACAGGGTAAAAAGGGACAGGACGTAGCAGTTTTGCCGATAATCGGAGATTTGCTAAAATTGCAAGGGGATCTCTCTTTGAAGTAAAGCACTGGCTTAGGCGGGCATATAAAAGAAAACTATTATCTGAAACAGAGATACATTCATTACAGAAATTGATCGAAGAACTAACTCCTAAATTGAGTGCTTATATCAAATCAATTGGAAATAACCAAAAATCAGGTAAGTAAACCCACGGACAACTAACAACTATCAACGGACACTATATATAATCCTAACACATAAGGAGTACTGCCATGGCAAGGCCGGATATAGACCCGAGTTTGCCTCTCATCCAGGATGCCGATCTTAGGGGCAAGGTTGTATTGGTTCGAGTGGACCACAATGTGGTCAAAAATGGGCAAATTCGCGATCCCTATCGCATTGATGCAACCCTGGGCACTCTGTATAATATTGTGGAGCGGGGAGGCCGTTTTATCCTCATGACTCATGTGGGTCGGACACGTGACAAAGAAACTGGCCGTATCAAGGTTGAAGACAACACTTCAGTCCAACCGGTCGTCGAGTACTTAGAGCGTAAACTGTATACCAAGTTTGCGGTACCCAGATTTCCTGTTGATCCAGAATGGGGAATCAAAGAGATCGACACCTCCATCAACTTGCATATCAGAGACCTTCTCGCTCACCGGATTGGGGGTATCTATTTGCCCAATACCCGCTGGTTCCAGGGAGAAGAAGACACGGGAGAAAAAAGGAGACGCTTTGCCTTGCAACTGGCCGGCCTTGCCGATGTCTTTGTCAATGACGCTTTTGGCTCATGGCAGGCCCATGTGTCCACGTTCGACATCACCAGATATTTACCAAGCTTTGCAGGTTTTCTTCTTCAAAGGGAGCTCATTAACCTCAAGTATGTCCTGGAACCCAAACGGCCCTTTGTCGCTGTGGTGGCCGGAGCTAAATATGATACAAAAATAGGCCCACTCAGAGAGATCTACAAAAAGGTTGATCACCTGATATTGGGCGGAATTATTTACAATACCTTTCTGTGCGCCAAATACAATGTTCGGGTCCGCGGAGTAAGCGAGTCTGACATTAAGGCGGCCAAAGATCTGGTAAATCAGGACAATAAGGTAAAGAAAGTTGTTGAGCTTCCTCTTGTGGTCGAGTCAGACACAATTGACAGACGAGTTGAAGGAAAATACCGGACTATTAACATCAAGGACTTCAAGAAGGGAAACGAATATGGTTACTTCCTGGATGTGGCCCACGAATCGTTCGACACTTCTAAGGTAACCGAAGTCATTGGCTCTGCTAAAACAATATTTGTGAATGCAGTCATGGGCCGCACTCCTCACTTTTTTGAGGGTTCAGAGAAATTAGACCGAACTATTGACCAAAACCGTCATGCCCAAAAGTTCTACGGCGGTGGTGATACCCTCCAGGAGTTCAAGAACCTTAGCCCCGGCTTGTACCTGGCTGCTATGGACAGTGCCCAGTATTAT
>JAFDHR010000272.1 GCA_019308645.1 Deltaproteobacteria bacterium | reverse complement strand
TAACCTTTACTCAGGTGGGACTTTCACACTTTGTGATCACCCACTGGGTAACATCAACCAATTTCATCCCGATTTACGCGGAATCCCAAGGTTTCGGGTTTACCTTGGCACGAGCATTTGCCTTGTTAGGCAGATGTTGTGAATGCTCTTTCCATGATGTCATAAACTTCGTCGAAGTCCACATACACAATATCCGAATAGTCTCTCCGATCTTTGTTAGCTGTCGGTTTCAGCTCCCAAATCAGTTTATGTTCAACTATGTCGAGCGCTCCTTGTTTAGCCCCCGGACATGCAATCCAAACGATGGAGTCGCTACCTCGCTTCTTCAGGGCTCGAGCTTGACTATACTTCCCACCGTACTTGGCTTTGAGTTTTTCTGTGGCGTCCTCGTCGACGGAACTCCAAAACGCCACGTATTCCTCAAGAAGCTCTTCCTTCAATCTCGCGTTTAGGGATGACGTCTTGCCCTTACTCGATTGCCCTATGTATATAGGCGGTAGAACACTTGATCGCTGAAACCACGCATACCATCCTGGCTCCGTTGGTACATCAGAGAGTGAATCGAGAACTAACTTCTTATAAGGAAAATAGACTCTCCTATCCTTGGTTCTATGAGGCACATCTCTGTTCTGGCTCACAAAACCATACAGAGAATCGAGCTTAACAATTCCTGATTTCATATTTCTTTCTGGCTAACGCGAGCGTCAGCGGGAGGCAGGCGCCGTTTCCTGCCGATCCGCTGCACGCACTTGTTACACGCATTTTTTGCTCTTGTATTGAGAGATAGACAATCACACATCCTTCAGCCCCTATCCCGGGAACTACCACCAATCGTCATTCAGATTCTCTCCAGCGTAATATGTGATGCCTTCAACATCGACAAACAGGGTTCCCAGGAACTGCACGGAGGACGAGGGGGAGTCAAGGATACGCTCAGCTTCTTTCATGGCTCCTAAAAAACGGTTCTCGTAGTCGGCCTCCGGGTGAGTTATGACCTTGTGCCTCACTTTTATGAAAAGCTCTCGATCAAGTTGGCCTTTGGTCATGCCAATACCAATCTTCCAATACCGATCTGCTCGGCCTTTGTCTATGACCCGAATGTCGCCATGAGGAAAAGCACCGCGAATCGTCTTGAAGAGAACAGACCAACGTTCTTTTCCCGTCTCAGATTCACCTTTCATAACACCTCCACATGAATTGCCCCAGCCGTCAAGAAATCCCAGGGCAGTCGTCGATCATTCTACGTGTAACGCTAAAATAACCGGTAGTTAAAAGCGGTGTGGAGTGTAGCGGAACACCGCTTTTAACTGTCCGGTTCATTGACAGGTTGGGCGACCTGATACAAATGATATGTTTAAAAATTCTATATGTTACATCTATTATATTACTTATATTTTATTGCAACTGCTCTTAGTTTCGGTTTATTCCATCCCCCCATAGTTTGATAACCGCCAAGCCAGGGATTATACATTAGTTGTACAGGGGTTTTCTGATTTTCACCCTGTACAGGTATTACGGCATCAGCTCCTATTTCCTTTGCTTTTTTCCTTATACTTTCTAATAGCTGTGTTTGTTGCATACCGGCAGCACCATCAGATTCTAAGATTGCGATTACTTTATAAGGTCTATTTGGTTTGTCAAACAGTATTTCAACATTTTGAGTAGGTTTATATTTGTGTGAATCATTTAACATTGTTGCAGTAGTATATGTACAACTTGTTAAAAATATTAAAAATATTAAAAAAAGCAGTGATCGAAAAAAAATTTTTAAATTTTTCATTCTTTCCTCTCCTTCACTTTATTTTCGCTTCAAATGTTTAAGCTTGATTTATTACGCTTGGATTATATAGCAAATCTAAAAAAGCATTAATATTATCTGAGGACGGACCACTTTTTTTTGCCTGTTTAACAAGCTGTTTAAAATTTCCCTCAAGCAAAAAATCTTCATATTTAAGAATAAACCACATTATAAAGACTTGAGCTTCATAGAAAATTCCACCTGTTAAATGTCTGTACATTTCAACAGCATCAAAAATCAGAAAAGCTGTAGTTTCTGAACTGAATTCAATTATATCTGTATCGTCTTTATCAGCGTGTTTAAAAAAATTTTGAGCTTTATTTATTAATCTAATCCAATCTTTTCGGCGCTCTTCTTTAACAACTTTTTCTGCAACAAAATCTTTTAGAAAGCTTGAATAACCTTTCTTTTTTGAAATATCATGCAGTATCTGATAAGCAGCAGCCGTAAGGGTATGGATAGAAACGGGATCACGTTGCTCAAATAATAACCGAATAGCTTCTTTAAGTTGACGTTCACTAGCTGATAGCTTGTTTATAGTTTCAAGTTTACCTTTTATCATTTCATTTTCCATTGCATTATAAGCCGCCCAACATATATTGGACAGAAAAAATATATTACAAAACAATTGCCTAAACTAATTATTCAATTATAGCCTTTCCCAAAATTAAAAAGGCAACAATATCAGATAGTTACAGGGCATTACAAATGCCATTTCCTAAACCAGAAAAATGCTAGTATTATCAATTGGTTATATGGTTTGAAAAACAAATTTAACTAATTTTACCCAATTTTTTAGACACCATTTTGGCCGGTTTAGGAAGAGATATTTTTGGGAAGACCCATTTTTATTTTAATTTAACTTATTGGCATTTATTTAAAATCTCATCCTAAACCTAAAGATTTTGGTATCCTTCATCAGGGAATTTTTACCATACCTTCCCAAAAATGGAGGATACCATGCACCAACGTTGCCTTATACCACCGGAGTCAATTGCTCCGAGTACGAACTACGAGAAGCTCTTTGAAAATTTACCCAAGATCCCCTCAAGAAAGTCTCTACGTGGCAGACCACCTATTGCAAGAGAAGCTCTCTTAAAGGGGTTGATTTACCGTAACCTCAGAGGCATCGGTAAGCTGGTAGAGCTTGAATTTGAACTGCGCAACAACCCTTCAATCTCTGAACCTTTAGGCCTAAACCCCTTGAAGAGACCACCTTCTGATGAACGATTCTCTGAGTTTTTACGATCCAATCCCAATTGCTATTTCCAGAGCGTGAGAGAATTTTTAGTGCAAGAACTCATCAATGAAGGGGTTATCTCCGGCAATGGTGTTGCACTGGATTCCTGCTCTATTGAAGCCTTTGTAAAAGAAAATAATCTAAAGACTTCCATTAAAGATCGTTATGAGAAGTACCACCTCCCTTCTGGAGACAAAGACGCAAGACTTGGGGTCAGTATCCATTTTCCAAGTCCATTTAAAAAGGAGATCCACTATTTTTGGGGTTATCGAAATCACATCATCAATGATCTGGAATCAGAACTACCCATTGCTGAGATGACGCTACAAGCTAATAAAGATGAAAAGCGAGTGGGGCTATCAATGTTAAAAAATCTCACTAAAGATTTCTCCTTGCCTATCAAAGTTGTTGCTGCGGATGCAAATTATGATGTTGAAGAAATCCTCAAATATATTATAGAAGAAATGAAGGCCGAGGCCATGATTCCAAGGAATCCACGCAATAGTCAAAATACACCATACACCGTTAAAAAACACAAGGTATATTGCCAGGCAGATCTACCAATGTATCGAAAAGGAAAAATGACTACTAAAGGGATAACCTACTTACAATATAGTTGCCCTTTACATTGGTCCAAAGAATTTCGAGGGCAGTACCTCCTTTGTCCAGCATGGCATCCCAAGTTTTTAAAACAGAAAGGCTGTAACGTTCTCATTCGTATGACTCCCAGCATTCGAGAGAAAATAAATTATGGTACCCACAGATTCAAAGAGATCTATAATACAAGAACTTCAGTTGAAAGAGTATTTTCTAGGCTCTTATCCATTTCAATGCAAAAGCCAACAGTCAGGGGGCTCAGGGCTGTAAGAAATCATTGTACAATTGCTCATATCACCGTTTTATTAGTAGCTTTAACAGCCCATAGAATGGGTTGTGATGATAAAGTACGGCTTGATGTCAAAGAACGTTGGGCACCCAAAATTGATTTTTGGGAAGCCCTATATTCAATTATAATAAATACATAGCACATACGCACCACCTCCTTTAAAAAAAATATTGAACAATGTCAAGATGTTGTGATAATGTCTTTAAAAGTAATATAATAATTCTGCCTATCATAACATGTAAGTTGTAAATTAACCACTTGAATTGGGTAGTTTTTATGAATGAAGAAAGTCCAAAGCAATCTGCAGCGGTTCAAAAATTTTGGGATGCTTTTAAAGCCTGTGTGGAGGATAACCGGGTGCAGCCCGATCGTTCGCTTTTTTATGTCAAATGGGCGCAGGCCTTTGTTAATTTTCTGCCCGGGAAGCGATTGCGCCATCGTTCGCGTCAGGATATTGAAGCCTTTCTTGCCGATCTGGGTAAACGGCCGGGCATCGAGGACTGGCAGCCAAGGCAGGCCGAGCACGCCCTGAAGATTCTCTACGAGGCGTTTCTTCCTGATTATGCACCTGAGGGCACGAAAGAACCGGCGCCGGAGACTGAAAAAAAGAAACGGGCCACACGGTTTGCTCCTAAGACGGGCGCTTTCCGCGATCGGGTGATTCCTGGCGAGGTTGAGCGGCTTTTTTCTCCACCGATAGATGCCCTGAAGACCGAAATTCGCAGCCGCCATTACTCGATCCGGACAGAGAAAGCCTATCTTGATTGGGTAAGGCGCTTCATAGCCTTTCAAGGTTACGCTGACCCGAGGGGGATTGATGCGACCTGCGCGGTGAAGGAATACCTTGACTATCTCGCGATTGAGAGGGAGGTTGCAGCCAGCACCCAAAACCAGGCCCTCAATGCATTGGTGTTTTTTTTCAATCATGCCCTAAAGAAGCCCTTTGGTGAGATGGAGACGTTTGTGAGGGCCAAGCGTCCGCAGCGGTTGCCCGAGGTGATGACCAGGGGTGAAGTCCAGGCCCTTTTTGATCAGATGGAAGGGATTAGCACGCTCATGGCCGGATTGATGTATGGAGGCGGCTTGCGGCTTATGGAGTGTGTACGTCTCAGGGTTAAGGACATTGACTTCGGCCGCAATCAGATCATGGTGCGGGATGGCAAGGGACAGAAGGACCGGGTAACGATGCTGCCGGAACGCTTTGTCGTTCCGTTGCAGGAACATCTTGCCCGGGTCAAGATTATTTATGAAAAGGATCAAGCCAAGGGGGTTCCCGGAGTTTATATTTGGCCGGCGTTGGCCCGCAAATATCCAAAGGCGGCCTCCGTGGATCTGGCAGTACGTGTTCCCTACCAAGAGCCTTTCGGTGGATCCTCGAAGTGGCGGTGTGCGGCGGCATCATATCAATGAAAACCTCGTGCAGAAGGCCGTGAAAGAGGCGGCCTTGCGAGCGGGAATAAACAAGAAGGTCAGTTGCCGCACCTTACGTCACTCCTTTGCCAGGCATCTCCTGGAGGCGCGTTATGATATCCGTACGGTGCAAGAACTCCTGGGACATGCGGATGTCACCACAACCATGATCTATACGCATGTCCTAAACAGGCCGGGACTTTCAGTCCAGAGCCCCGCTGATTTTGAATAGGAAGGTAATATTTTATTGATACCCAAATTTTTATTTACCGTCAAGATTTAAATTCTATTTGGTAGAAATTTGTTGCCGGTGCCATACCAGAAGGCAGCCCCCAAGTCAACTCTCGAGACGAAGCCGGTTCCGGCCGTCTCCGCCGCTCCGGTCTCGGGCGCCCCTCACCGTCTTCCTCGCCGGCAGGCAACCATTGCCCGGTTGCCTCCTCATTTCACTATCGCATTGGCAGGTGACTTGCGCTGCCGCGAAACGTTCCGTAGCCGCCATAAGAGGTTGCTGTCCCGGTTGTGTAAGATGTAGGGTTACCATAAATTATTTCTGACGATGTATCGTCTTGGTGCCCGATGAGCACGAAATAAGGAAAGTTGTGCTCAATAGCGACCTCAGCGGCACGCAAGAATGCGAAGTCATAGGTGCGCTTCGGGTCAGTGAATCCATTGCCGTCGAAGCGGACTTCAAATGCTTCCGTTGACAGGCGATTGCTTGAATACCCCCCCGCAATGGTTGTTCCGACTCGCTGGTAAGGTGTCGCGCATGCGACGACTATCAACGAAAGACAGAGAACAAAAATTTGTCCCATGGTCTTCCTCCTGTAAGCGGCCAACCAGTGATTATATAGTTTCTGTCTATCTTAAAAAATTCAATAGATTGAGAAGTGAGATTTTGGGTTTTTAGGGGATTTTCTATCTGTATAACTCCACAAATTGAATGTTATACAAAAAACTTGATAATTCTTATAAAAGAGATCAATTCCGAAAATGTTAGTTTCGTGCCATCAACCTGCAATCTGGGCAAATTTCACTATTGTTGTGCTAATCATAACCTCAAGCCGTTTCTTTGTACTTAATCTCACCGGAAAATAGTTCTGTACTAGAATTCTTCTAAGGATAGGTCGGTATATTATCCTAATTCATTTTCATTGCCTTTTCCAATTCCTCAATCTCCTGAAGTATTAGAGCCTTCTCCTCTTCACTCAGATTTTCTTCTTCTAATCTCCTTTTTAGGCCCAGAAGTGTCATCTCAGACCGATAAGCTACACATGTATATTTCATATGAAAGTGCCTAAAGTGAGCCCGCCCTGGTGCGACGTCATTTGAATATGCATTTGCTTCTGATGTATCACCGATTCTGGTTTATCTTTACTGAGTCTGCTATTACCAGGTCTGGGCCGGGGCTTAAGCGCCTAAAGTGCCTAAAGTTAACGGCTTTACTACTCAACCACTTAAACATTTGACCACTCAACTACTTTCATACTTAGTTGTCGCCGATAGGTCATGATAGTTCATTGATCAAGATTTTTTCGTATTACCCATCTGACACATGCATAGGACTGAGTTACTGCTACAGGTGCAAGCCAGAGAAAGGCTATCGAACCATGTTTTTCTAAAGATACTGCCAGGTTTACTATATAGGTTACCGGTTCCATAATTAACGTCAGAAAACCAACAATCAATAATGTTGCGATCTCAAATTCAGGATGTCTTTCAGTAAG
>JAFDHR010000271.1 GCA_019308645.1 Deltaproteobacteria bacterium | reverse complement strand
GGCAGTTTTCGACATGGGTCAAGAAAAACAGAAAGCAGAAAAAAAGCGAGGCCAGTTTAGCCTGCCGGTAACAAATTTTCACACTTGCGCAGGACACTTTTCAACACCTTTTAGGAGAAGGGGCAGCTAAATCCACAAAATTTTGGAGTTGAGACCTGGAGCCCAAAATTCAACATTCTTGCCATAGGGCTTATCGAGAACTTATTTGATTTTATTGAAGATTACAGAATGAAACATGAAATATCAAGTAACTAAAGATTTGATACAGAAACATTCACCTATGAAAATATCCTTTTTGACCTGGCTTTGCCATTCTTGGTATTGGGATCTCTTTTATCCCTTAAATTATCATTTCCCTGAAATCCTGACATAGCCAAACTATATCGGCAACATGGCTGTATTTTCCATGGAATGTGGCCCTGGCAAGATATATGGATTTCAGGCAGCCTTTATTAACGATTCAAGGTGCGGCACTGCTCTCTCGTAACTAAGGTCTCAAAATTAAGAAACTTATTGCCAGTCACTTTTTATAGAATTCTTCTAGGGGAATGGCATCACCAAAAAGATCAATTTTCCAATTTATTGGGGGCCCGATATCTTTACTTCGAAGCCTGATGTGACCTGTGGATGGAATTATCTCCCTGATCTCTTTTACCGTTTCCCGTATTGTCTTCTCTACTACTTTGTCTTTATGTTTTAGGCGTTTTTGTTTTGGAAAGGCTGTTGAATAAGCATTTGGAGTCCTTTGGCAAATTCTTGTTACATCTGATTTCTTGGGTAAAATCAAATTTCCCCTAATGAACGGGGTTAAACCAACAAGCGGATTAGGTACAAGCATCCTGTCCCAAACAGGTTGATAATCTCCATTTTTTGAACCATGATGAGAAATTTTAAAGAAAACAGCTTTTTCTTGTGGGCGTGTCGTAGAATCGACTATTATTGACCAACCTGTCTTTGGATTATCCGTCTCCTCCAAATCAGAGCCCAATAATATATACATGCTTCCAACCTTAATCCAAAGCACTACTGCAGCATGATTTGGGGTCATGGCTAAAGCACGCGTTTTTAACTGGCCCTTTACAGGCAACAAACCTCCAATATTTTTTACTCCTATTGTAGTTGATTCATCAGATGGAGAGAGGGAATGGACTTCACAAGAAAGGTGGGAAGCTGAAGAGGATGTGGAAGATCTCCAAATTAGTCTATCTGAAATAGCATATTTTAATAATTCCGTATTTCCATGTTTTGATTGAACACGCTCTTTCAAAATTTCAAGAATTTCATAGAACTCCTGCACCCCAGAGGTTTCCATCATTGAGCGTTTGCCTAATGCATAGACCAGAGTAAGAAATTCCTTTGTTCGTAAGGCATTTGAAACCACAAATTCAGCAGATGAGCATTGGCGGATAATTTCCGCCAGACCCCGAACATGATCATCATGCCAGTGAGAGGCAACAATTAATTTGACTGCTTTTGATGGATCAATTCCTATATTTCGTAGGTATTTTATTGGGGAGGGTTCTTTGTTGACAGGATCTACGCAGGAATCAATGAGTAACCAATTTTCATTTCCTATATGTAGAAGGATATTCTCACCATATCCAGGCCCAAATACGGAAATTTCTATTTCATTTATTTCGGGAGCGTCAGTCTTGCTTGTCCCATTTAAATAGCTTCTGTGTGTATTCTGCATCTTTCCTGGCTGCCTCTAATTCCTCACTTCTCCATTTTGGTAATCTCCTAAACCGAATGATAGAGGCGCGGATACGTTGGCCGCCTTTATCAAGATAGCCAATAGTCCAATAGAAAATGGCCCCAAGTTTAACAAGAGGCAAATCATCTAAGTGAATTTCATCAAAGGCGAATTCCGCCTCTCCTTCTGATTCTTTCTCAGACAAATCAATGAGACGGGCAACCATGGTATCTTGTAAGACCTGTAATACAATCCCCTCCCATTTTTGAAGTTCAAGAAATCGATTCTTGATCAACGGCCTTGAGATGATATTAGGGGCATATTTTTGGGTTATTTCTTTTACATCTTCAGAAATCTTTTGGTTATAGGACGTATCTTCCACATCCGGCATTTCAGATGCCCAGTCAGGTTTAATATAATCGGGAGCATCTGAAGGAGGGAAAAAGTGTCGCTTGATAGACGGCGAAGTAGGTTCTTCTTTCCTAATATTGTTATAGTCTAATGCAGCAGAACCTGAAAAGGCTGCATATTGGAAAGGATCATAGTTTCTATGGCTTATTGCCTTCATTTCTGCTCAAATATTGTAATTGCTATTTGCTGCGATCTGGTTACCGAAGCCTTCCATTCGGATTCTAACATATCTATTATAGCTTCGCATCCCAATACGGACTCAGGATCTTGTAATTCATAATGATCATTAATATTGATAAATATGCCATAACGGACTCGATTTGATGGCTCAATTCGAACTGCAATACGGCCTTTGTGATCGTCAGGACGTTCTCCTTGAATTGTCAGGCTTCTTAATCCAGGTTTTTTCAAAACCTTATTCCATATCTCTTTCGGAGTTACTCGATGCCCAATATCATGCCATGCATCCTCTGAATCCATTGGAAAGTGGGAATCATAATTTATACCCATGATCTTTATTGGTGTATGACTCAATATCCTGAAGGTCCCTAAAACGAGATCTTTTAATATCTCATAGTAAGGGCTTTGATTTGTTCCTGCATAAAAACGGTTTGGTTCAATTTGTATCTGAAGCCAATCTAAGCTAAATACAACAATAGTGGGATGAATAATTTCAATCTTCGCCTCATCAGCTTCTTCATTGCGTATTAAACCTTGAGCAGCAAACCAAGCAGGTTGAAAAATCTTTGGATTAAAATCTCCTCTAAAAACAATATTCATTCCCTCAATTTCTGGTTTTTTTACCACTATTAAACCTCTATCATAAAAGGTAGCATATCAAAGCTCATAAAAAATAATGAGTAATACCGCTTGAAGAGGAAACTTATTCCTATGAAATCGGGAAATATTTGACATCTTTTTTATCTTAACTTTATCTTAATAATTCAAATCAACTTAATTTGTCAAAGATAAAATAATTAAAATATATTCAAGACAAAGATTCATGGAATTACTCCTAATTAATAAGGCAATTTCCTTGCCAATTAAGTTTTTAACCGAAGGTGTCGAGGCCCGTCTCAAAGCATATAATCCAGGACAAATTCTTTATACCTCAAAATGTCGTCCCTCTGTAAATTGATACATCCGTTACATTTCGCTTTCAAAAAGAGACGACGGCCTTTGGGGAATTCCTTAAAAGGCACTGTAAGCGAGACCTTGGGAACGAATAAGGAAACCTATCTACTGAAAAAACTTATTAAAATTAATAGATAAATCAGGATTTGTTACGTCTTACTGCTATATATCTGACATACACGATCCTCCCAAAATGTTGTGATATCCTTTTCATATCCTCACTTCTATCGTTCACTATTCTTCTCCTTAATTCACCACATCTTAGCCTGTTTTTTCTTTCGGTGCATTCTGTTTGATACAAAATTCTATAGGTACCAAAATTGATTGACACCTGATCGGAATCGGGGGCATTATTTGCCTGCTTTTTCTGACAAATTATGGAAAGGAGGTATAAAGAACCAGACATACCAAATCCCCACAACACCTTTGAAGGCCTCCCATTTTACGGGGATAGCATCGACTCCGAGATAGGCGCCGTTAATTTAATAGTATAGGAAATTCTATTTTTTAAGACAGGATAGACGGGATGTTCAGGATTTTATTTACTCACCGCCCACTCGCTTTGCTCGTTAGAGACGCTAAGAACGCTGAGAAATATTTTTGGAGAGAATCGCTTAAAATCCCGCATAGCGGGGTCCCAATGGGAACTACATTGGGACTAATGGGAATGCCTATAATTTTTAAGCGATCCTTTACATCTAATTCAATGCTCTTCTCAGAGTACTCTGCGACTCAAGTGAAGGAAATGAACGGGTGGTGAATGTTCAATATTTATTTAATCCGGTTAATCCAGTTAATCCTGTCGAAAAAAAGCTCCGCCGCAGGCGGCTAAGTTCATGACATTGTTTATAAGATTCTGGTCCCCCTGGAAGAGGAAAAGGCGAAGTATAACGGCATGAATGTGATCCTCTTTTCAGGTAAGGTATCATAAGGTCGTCCAGAGAAAACAATGCCTCCCGGGCTGTTTTGATAAGTCTTCAGAAAGAGATGCAGGCTTTTCAACCTGCCGGAAGATCCACTTTTTACCTCTACAGGATGTATTTTGCCGTCAATAACCGCGACAAAATCTACTTCAGCTGAACTGCTCTTTGCCTGTCTTGACCAGTAATAAATATTCTCACCCTGAGATAGCACCATCTCCTGACCAACAAACTGCTCTGCCACGGCACCACGGTAAATGCTGAGCAGATCCGCCTTGCCGTATTCAACATCCACAGGCATACCTATGAGATACCTCATGAACCCGATATCAGTCATAAGGGCCTTAAAAATATTTGAAGTAGCAGTAGCCCCGAGCGGTAGTCCGGAAGGATCGACTGAAGGGACCTTCCTTATAAGGTTTGCGAGGCACAGCAAGTCAAAGGCCTTTTTACGTGTTGGATTTGAGAAACCATCGGCAAGTCTCGAATACTTTATTTGCTGACCAACACTTTGTGACACAGTTGTTAGAACAGCGTTCAAACAGGTTTTATCCACTTTTGGTGGGCTAATATACTATAATTAAAGATATTTAGCGCCTGAACGAAAACCCATCTTTTTTGTCATTTAGACCAAGGGGAGAAATCGTATATTTGAACAGTAACAATACGGTAATATTTCTCGCTTCGCTCGAAATGACAGCTTTGGATAGTTTTCGTTCAGTCACTATTTAGTAACTCCCCAGCAAATGACCCCGACGCTTCCTCTCGGCCATGAGCTCAAGGCCGAATGGCGCTTCAGGGTTATATATGAAAGAAACTATGTGATTGAGCATGGGGATGTCTTTTTTGGTCTCATGCCCTATAAGTAATGCACAGGCAGACCCCGATAAATCCCGATAAATCAGCGATTTTTTAGGGCTATTTGATTAGACCAATTAATTCCAGCGGAACCTGCTATTTTCT
>JAFDHR010000270.1 GCA_019308645.1 Deltaproteobacteria bacterium | reverse complement strand
CCTGTGGAAATTTACTGCTTTTTTAGGGCATGGGTATCTTTTTTTGCTTATGCCCTTAAATATAACTTAAGCTTAGTTGTCGTTTCAAAATTGGGTAATATAGACGGAGCATATTATTCTAAGGTCAAGTTGCTATTACCCAATTTTGAAACGACATGGCAATGTGCCCTATTAGAAGGGCATAACAAAAAAAGACACCCATGCCCTTCCTTAAATTATTGAGCAGATACTTATTTAGTAACATTATTGGCATACCGTGTCAAAAAAATTATATAGCAGGAAAGGTTAATAAACCAAAGCTTATTAATTCGGGCTTAAGGCAAATATGTGTTTTTGAATTAGGTTTATTTCCTCTTCATTAGGTCGGTAAGGGTAATTCCATTGTTTTTCACCTGGAAGACAATTACCAAAAGGCCTGTTACAGGCAACCTCTCCATCCTCGTCCAGACAACCACCGGTCATAAACGGGCTCCCTAAATTGATAATTTTCACTATATCATCTTTTGGCAGGCCAAAGTCTATGATATGCCCATCCTTATCAAAGATCATACGAGATCCCTTTATAGACTTTTCTTCTAATAGATAGCGTGCGAGCTGTATCCTAAGATAGGATGGCCAGGGTGGCTGTTTTCTGTTCTCTAATTTGGAACCCGGTTCAGCAAAAAAAGAAAAGAGATGGTTCACAGCCCCTAAATTCCATGCTCTTTCCATAATGGAAACCATTTCCTGTTCAGTCTCACCCATGCCCACCATGAGATGGATTCCAACATTTCTCATACCAAATATCTCAATACCATCCACAACAGTTTGCCAGTATCTCTCCCACGTATGAGGTCCTGATACTCCTTTCCCCCTGTAAAGATCAAAAAGCTCTGGAGTAGCCAGATCAATAGCTACACCAATCATATCCGCCCCACTTTCCTTCATTGCTTTAAGATCATCTATCTTTAAGACCGTTGGGCTTATAAGAATAGAGATCGGAATCCTCGTCTCCTTCTTTAGCCGCTGGGTCATAGCGATGGTATCTCTTCGACATCTACCGGTTGTGATCATGGAAATGCATGTCCGTCTTACATATTTAGGGCCATCGTTGATGGCCTCAATGATAGCATCCATGGAAAACAATGGCCATTGGACCATAATGAATGTTTTCTTGTCATAGGCGCCTGTCCTTTTTTTCGCAAGACCGCAGTATGCACAATTGGCTGCACATCCCTCAGGGTAATGAACAAGAAGATTAGCGCATCTATTTTTTGCCCCTCTATAAAAACGGCCTTTACTAAGCCCAAGGGACATAGCTGTTGCACTACTTATCCTTGCATAATCAGGGCTCTGTTTTTTTTCCCTGTTAACCATCTTTTTTCCAAAGCCAAAATGGGCATCATGAGCGAGTAAAAGGACTTTTTACGAGAACATCAAAGTTAAAAGTTAAACATTTAAAACGTTTTATTATTGTCTGAGTGAACACCTTTCGGCATTGTTAGATATTCACCAGATTTTCCTTGGCCTTTACAATAGCCTCTGTCAAGGTTGAGACATTAACACCATAGATCATATCCTCTCTCCAGGCCTCAGAGAGGTGCTCCTCTATCTTTTCTCTTTTTGCCGATGTCCATTTGAGGGATGATTCCAGAAGATTTATATCTTTGGTGGTGGAAAAAAAATCTCCTGTGATAATAATATGCTCAATAGTGCTCCCCGCAAGAGATAGGTATATCTCCAAAAGGCCTCCAGGCGTTTTGAACTCACCTATGCCCGTCTTTGATCTGGGATGTTTGTGAGAAAAAATCCAAGCGGGGTTCGTATACCTTGCATTGATAAGATCTTCTATGTTTTTTTTCTCCCATAGGTCAGGTTCATCCTTTTCAAAGGTGACACCAAATTTCTGGCTGAAGGCGTTTTCTATAGCCTGCACAACACGCTCCATATCGACATCGTGACCTAATTGCTCCGTAATGGTGGTTATTCTTTGACTGAAGCAGCTATAGCCCTTATCGTACAGCTTTAAAGGCATGGAATAAAATCGCCTTTTCTGTCTCGAGGGTCGCAGAAAGGCCTGCTATCTTTTTCCCATCTACCTCGAGGTCATTCTTGGGCCTGAACCCGGCATCAACCCCCAGATCCTGCAGCGCCTTTATCAAGACAGCGCTAAGGGATTCAAATATCCCTCCGATTCCTTTCTTTAAACCAGGTTGGTCGATATCAATGCTTAGGCCAAGAGCGACCACCTTTGGGCCCATTATCACTGTACCGCCGCCAGTGCTTCTGCGGTTATATTCAACTCCTCTATTGCTGCACCTATCAAGTCTCAGAGCGGCCTCTATATCCTGGTATTTGCCAACAATAGCCGAGGGTTTAAATATATAAAGGTGAAGTATTGGCGGAGAGCCATGCCGGGATAAAGATAGGGGGAGTATATCGTCAATAGACAGTCCCAAAGCTGTTGAAACAGGATTTATGGTATCTTTAAACAGCCTCCATGGATACATTAATCTTTTGCTCTTTCTTCCTCAGTACGTTGTATCTCTTGATCTATAAAAGGAAGGATGGAATCCCCATGCATAAGATTGGTTAGCTCATTTTCCAAATCTGTCGCCTCGATAACCAAAATCCATCCTTTTCCGTAGGGATCCTGATTTATAAGGCTGGTATCATCCTCTAATTCCTCATTAATCTCAACGATTTCTCCAGAGACAGGTGCGCAGAGTTTGCCGATCCACTTCCTTGATTGAATCTTACCGCAAACCTCTCCCTGCTCAACCTCATCTTCCTCCTCAGGGACGTCCACAAATACTATATCACCCACGGTAACCCTGTTATCTTCCACTCTCGCCCAACTGTGCTCTTCATGATAATAAAGCTCGTCAGGCATGTCATAACCTTTAATAATACCCATCTTTTACCTCCTTAAGTTTTTGTCCAATTATCTAAAATGATCTATCCATTTATTACATGAACAGCCATAATTCAATAAAAAAAGTACTTAAAGTTATAAGTGCCTAAAATGTCTAAAGTTTAAACATAGGGAATGCCTTAAAATTAGAGCCAAACAAAGTACTGGATTTAATAATTTACAAATTACAATTTCTTCAGAAGTATTCGGCATTCTCGAAGACAAATGCATGATTTCTGCAGCAAACCTTCTCGCCCATTCTTCAAGCTCTTTCGCGAATTATTATTGTCACTCATACCCATACCTTTCAATGTTAGCACTTTCAACTTTCAACTATTTAAATCTCTCTAAGATTGTTCTTGCGTGAATAGGAAGACCTTCTGCTTCAGCTAAGGTAACTACCGTATCTTTTAGAGATGCAAGTCCATCCTTGCTAAGATACTGAAAGGTTGGTTTCTTTATAAAATCGTCTACAGATAAACCTGAAAACATCCGCGCTGTCTGACCTGTGGGCAAAACATGATTTGTGCCAGAGGCATAATCACCTACAGGAATAGGGGAAAACGGCCCCATAAATATAGATCCTGCATTTTTAATTTTCCTTAGGGTAACAAAAGGCTCTTCAGTCATTATCTCCAGATGCTCTGGAGCATACTCATTAACAAAATCAATGGCCTGTCCTATATCCCGCGCGATCAGGATATAGGAATGTTTGGTAAGCGATGAGGTAATGATTTCATTCCGAGGTAGTTTGGGCAGTTCTTTGTTTATTTTATTTGCGACCTTAAATGCAAGTTCCTCTGAAGTTGTCACAAGGATGGATGCGGCATCTGGATCATGCTCTGACTGGGATAAAAGATCTATTGTAATGAAATCTGCATTTCCTGTTTTGTCTGCAATAATCATCCCTTCACTTGGTCCAGCAGGGGAGTCTATACCTACCTGCCCAAATACCATAATCTTTGCAGCAGTAACATATTTGTTTCCGGGGCCAACTATTTTATCTACTTTAGGAATAGTCCTGGTGCCATAGGCCATCGAGGCAATGCCCCATGGCCCGCCGACCTTAAAAATTTTTGTTGAGCCAGCTATATCTGCAGCAACTATGATGGAAGGATTTATGATCATACCCTGATCCGGAGGGGTGCAGGCAACAATTTCCTTAACGCCGGCTATTTTTGCAGGTAAAATTGTCATCAGGATAGAACTTGGATACACGGCTCTTCTACCAGGTATGTATGCGCCAACTCTTTCTAACGGTGTGGTCATCCGTCCAGCTAAAATCCCATCGGCAATCTCAATCATCCACATCTCTCTCTCCATCTGGGCACGATGGAACTTAACTATATTGTCTGAGGCAAACTTTAGGGCATCAATTACCTTTGAATCAACATTTCGATAGGCCCCTTCAACCTCTTCCTTTTTTACCACCAAGTCATTTAAGGTAAGATCATGTTTATATTTTTTGTAATGATCAAGGGATACCTGATCGCCATTATCCCTGACATCCAGCACAATCTTCCTTACCTCTTCATAAATGGAGTCAATGTCTTCACTGGATCTTTTCATAATGATGCGATATTGATCAGGTCTTAGGTTATCTATCTTCTCTGGTTTTAAAATCATCTTTAAATCTCCTACTATTTTTTGTTATTTGTTTTACTCCGCCGCAGACCACACCCACCATCTACTTTTTATTAATTTTTCATCTAAATAGAAATAAAATATCTTTTGTTACATATTCTGTTAAGGATTATACTATAATATAGTTTGTAGCTACGCAGGTTGCCAGGTTCACGGTTCTAGCCTGCCCGCCGGAAGGCAGGCGTGAACCCCTGAACTTTGAACCTTAGTAGTAACTTTTATATCCCAATAATGATAGTCCGATGTCTGTGGTAAAATCAAACTTCTTATTAAAATCATCGAGTAGTTGGGGAGCAAAAAGCCAGGCCACTCAAAATTTTACCATTCAATGATTTAGCTGATCAATGATGAGAGTTAGCAATGCTGAGTAGTGATATCCCAAAAAATATTCCTCAAGGATCAGGGGTTTATCTCTTTAAGGATAAATCGGGGAAAATACTTTATATTGGCAAGGCCAAAAACTTGAATAAACGTATCTATTCCTACTTCAGCAAGGGCAGTAATCAGCCCCATAAATTATCTCTCCTTCTTAAGAGTGCCCACAAGATAGACCATATTGAAACCGCAACAGAAAAAGAGGCATTGATACTCGAAGGAAATCTTATAAAGAAGTATCGACCCAAATATAATGTAATGTTAAAGGATGATGCTAATTATCCCCTCCTTAAGCTGGATATCAATAACAGGTATCCTCGCTTGATTATTGTAAGAAGGATGAAAAATGATGGAGCGCTTTATTTCGGTCCTTTTACATCCGCTTCAGCAGTCCGTTCTACCTTACGCCTGATAGGGCCTATTTTTCCTTTACGAAAATGCACCACAAAGGAAATCCCCAAGAGATCAAGACCATGTCTAAATTATCAATTAGGTAGATGCCTTGCGCCATGTTGCTTTGATGTAAGTGTAGAGGATTATCAAGAGATAGTGGATCAGGTCAAGTTATTTTTAGAAGGGCGCAGCAAAGAATTGATATCAACATTAAGGAAAATGATGCAGAAGGCCGCAAAGGAACTTAATTTTGAAAAGTCTGCCAGGATAAGAGATCAAATCAGGGCTGTTGAAAAAACAGTGGAACGTCAAACTATGGTCTCTGTAGGAATGAAGGATCAAGATATCATAGGACTCGCGTGCCATGGTAACGATGCAGGGATTGTAATGCTCTTGGTGCGCAGTGGTTATATGGTTGGAAGTAAAAATTATGTCATAAATTATAAATGGGAAAGTCCAGGCGAAGTACTCGAGGCCTTCCTGAAACAATACTATAGTGATAAAGAATTTATCCCTCCTGATATCATTCTATCTGATGCAATAAATGATAAGTATTTAATCTCTGCATGGCTAACCGGGAAGGCTGGAAAAAAAATTTCTATCTCTGTTCCCGCGAGGGGAGATAAGAAAAAACTTGTCAATATGGCCATGATAAATGCGAAAAATATCCTTTTAAAACGGCAAAAAATTGACCACCATGCCCCCCTTGACGAAGCGAGATTCGTGCTTAAACTTAAACGAAGGCCTGACCACATAGAAGGAATAGATATATCCAATCTGAAAGGTGATCTCGCTGTCGCTTCTTTAGTAACCTTTGTTGAAGGCCTACCGCGAAAGTCTGCGTATCGTAATTACAGGATAAAAGAGGTAAAGGGAATAGACGATTATTCCATGATTGCAGAGGTAGTTAAAAGAAGGCTGAAAAAGGGCACACAACCTGACCTATTTCTGATAGATGGAGGGAAGGGGCATCTCTCTGTAGTGCTGAAAACTATAGATGTATTTGACCTTATGTCCCCACCAGAGGCTATATCTATCGCAAAGGCTGATAAAGGAAAACCAGGTGCCATCGATAAGATATATTTACCAAACAGAAAAAACCCTCTTATCCTTTCCCGTAATCATCCAGTGCTCTCTCTGCTTATGCGCATCAGGGATGAGACACACAGGAGAGCTATAAGTTATCATCGCAAAAGGAGAAAAAAACGGTTAACAGGGTCTGAGCTCGACATAATTCCTGGCATAGGAGAAAAAAGGAAAAAGGTATTGCTCAAATGTCTAGGAGATTTTCAATCTATATCCAAGGCAAAGGTTGCAGAGCTGGAGGGAGCCCCAGGAATCAGTCATGTAATAGCTAAAAATATCTTTGAATATTTTAACATGAAACGCCCATAGAGAGTCTTTCAAGAGTAGTTACCACATTTTACATGTTATAAATAGAAATCCGATGCGAAGCATCGTCCCGAGAGAATCGAGGGATCTCAATGAGTCATGTAACAAGATCCTTCGCTTTGCTCAGGATGACTTGCTGTCGCAAGTCAGATTTCTCCCTCTGGTCGAAATGACGCATTCATTAAATCCGACTTTTTACGAGACCATCAAATTTAAAACATTATAAAAATCGAAGTCTGGAAAAAGGACACATTTTTTTACTATTTGTCTGTGATAATTTTTAAAAAAAGGAGACATAATCGATGAAAATAGCGGTGAGTTCAATAGGAACAGATCTTGACTCAGAGATAGATCCACG
>JAFDHR010000269.1 GCA_019308645.1 Deltaproteobacteria bacterium | reverse complement strand
ACCGATATGAATCAGTCCTTCTGCAGCTATCCAACGTACGCTGAATTCATTATCCTCAAGAGTATTCACTAATATTTCTGCTGCTTTAGAACTACCAATTTGGCTCAATGCTTTAGCAACCTCCCAATGCATAATATCATCTCTTTTTCCGAATGCTTTTATCAATGCAGGTAAAGCAGGTTCCCCGATTTTGACAAGTGCAAGGCGAGCGTGTTGGCGAGCCAAACCATCTTTACTATTAAGAGTTTCAATTAAGGAATCAATAGAGGTTTTATCAGCGTTGTAATTGTTTTTTGATGAATTCATTTTTTTCTCCTATAAACATGTAATCGTTAAATGCGCATGAACCTCTTTATAAAGCATCCATCCATAAAGCCCATATGTGGAAATGATAAAAACATCTCGATAAGGTAAACGAGCCCTACATATCAATTAATATCCAAACAATATCTGAGTATCAGAATCTAAGGTTTTAGACTGATAAAAGAGGATAATAAATCTTAAATATTGTGCTATATTGCTGCTCTTTAAAGTAGCGATTTCTGGCCATTAAGGTTGAGTTTGAGTGATAAGAAGGCGCTTTTTAAGGAGCTGACTATAGAGAAATTTCCCTTGTGAGTCAAGGAGAAAAGAACCACAACATGCGGTGTCAGGCGGGATCAGTCATGAATCTAGATTGGAGTGCAATATCGCTAAGATAAATCAGGCCATAGATGCTATGATAAAGCAGGCTGTTTATTCACACAGTAATAAACAGTAATGCCCTGCAAAATCCAGCATACCCCCGCCCAATTTTATAAAATACTACCCCGCCTGCAGCATATCCTGCTATTTTTAAAGTGATAACTTATGTTGGTAGAGGATTGTTGCCACCGCTACTGGTACTTCATAGAAGTGTTTATTGGTTGGAAGGATTATCGGCGTTGATTGATCTTACAATTTTCTCGATTTGATAAACTATATGATCTACTTTTTGTTCCAGCTTTAATATACGATCGTTACTCATATTCTGCTGAACAGACATTGTTTTTTTCTGATTGTAATTAACGGGACGCTTTGCTGTGGTCCTCTCGCATTTTGAGGACAGTACACGGCCAAGAATATTGCCGATATGAACCAGGCTGTTATTTGAATTTTCAGATCGGTCTGCATGTTTCACCTGAGAAACATTATGTGAGTCATCCCCGGTGGCAGCCTTCCGGTAATTATCGCTTTGACTTACAGAAATACTTTTATGATAGTCCTGCAGGAACCTGACGCTTTCAACAAAGTCCAATTTCCTGATTGTCATCACCAGGTCTATCGTATTGAAGTTTTCCTCACAACGGAAGCATCTGGCCAGATTTGTCTCAGGATTTACAGCGGTGCTAAACTCTTTGCATAAGGGGCAAAGAAAACGAAAATAACCCTCCGCAACCCGGGAAGGAATACAGAGTGCCTTTTCAATCAATGCGTCAATGGGAATGTCATTGCGCAGAGTATACAGTTCGTGATTGGTAAAGCGGCGTTTTGTCATTTCAACCAGCCGGATCAAGTTTGCGCCTTAGGCTGACACAGTTTTTCATATTGATAATGTGGCTGTTTTCAGTCAAGCGGTCGATCAATGCCGCTGTAAGCTGATCGTTTCTTAAAAATGATGTCCATTGACTAAAGCCAAGGTTGGAAGTGATCAACGTGGTTTTCTTCTTATGTCTTTTGTGCATCAGGGTAAAAAATAATCCAACCTGGACCGGTTCAACCTCCACATACCCCACTTCATCAATAAGCAGACAGTCATAGGAAAGAAATGTTTTCATTATTTTTTCTTCCGAATGATCCGCCACTGATTTATACAGGGTCTCTGTAAGCTCTGGGAAAGGAACGAATCGTCCTTTATATTCGTGATCAATTGCATGCATAAGAAAGGCTGTTGCAAGACCGGTTTTTCCGACACCGGTGGGTCCTATCCAGATGATATTTTGACTCTTGGTCATATAGTCAAATGAATCATACAAGGCCAAGATCTTCTTTCTATTCAGTTTCGGTTGTCTATTAAATGGAAAGGTTTCCATAACGTATTTTTCAGGAGTCTTTGACCTCAAGATCCTCAGTCGCCTGGAATTTTCTTTTTTGCTTTTGTATTCCTGTTCAATGATATGTTGAAGAAGTCGAACATGAGAGAAATTACTTTTCCTGGCGGCTTCAAGGTGTGTATCCCAGTTTTCAAGTAGGCCACCAAGGTGCAGATACTTGAGCATTTTTATAAGTTCAGCATTCATCCTCACCATCCTCCATCATTTTGTCGTAAACCGATAAATCCACATCACCTGCAAAACGGCCGTCAAGATAGGATTTTCTGTCTCTAAATTCCTGGTCGATCTGAACAGATGGTACCTCATAATTGCCTTCTTGCATCAGTAATATGGCGATCCGTTCAATGGTCTTTGTGTCCGTGATACGGTATTTTAAGGCCCGTTTGACTGTCTTTATAAATAGCGAGAGGGCAAGTCTCTTGTGCAAGCCATATAATTGTCGAATAAATCTGTGTTTTTGCCTGCCACCTTTTTTGATCGCAAAATTCAAATAGGCATTCACTTCTTCCGATGTAGCCCTTAGCGTTCGTTCCCGATACTTTGGCTGATGCTTCGGCTTGGATTGCCCTTTTGGATAGATCTTTTCATTCTTGACCCCTTCAGGTGGCATTTCATACTCACCAAGCAATTCTCGTTTGTAGTAGATTTTTAAATAATCACTATACTGCAAAACCTTTACATCATATCGTTTCGTTCCCGGTATCCAGTAGAAATTGCCGTCAAAGGAAGCATATCCGTACTGGTCGGTACGTCTTTCATGAACAAGATAGGGTGGCTCCACATAAGCAGGCAGCTTATTGAGATACGGTTTCTCATATTCAAAGGCAGCTGCTGGAATCAGCCGGGTCTTTCCCGTTGGTCTATTGGCCGACCTGTCTGTTGCCCAAAAAAAGGCCTGACGGTTCAGATCTTCCATATTCTCAAATTTACGACCGGCAAAGAAATTGGTGACAACAGTGAAAAACCCCCTTTCATTGCCTGCTTTCCTGTTTGAGTGTTTTATCTCATGACAAACAAAGGCAAACCCGTATTGTTTGGCAAACTGTTCCATCTCAGGGACAATAACGGCGTTTTTCCCGGTTCCATGAAGCCGGGCCAGGTTGGTGTTATCAATGATACAGATGTCTGCAGCATAATTCCAAAAGGTCAGCGCTTCATGAAAAAAGCACTTCATTTTAAAGCGATTAAACGAGCGGTAAAATTTTAAATAACGAATCTTTGAATAACGATAATACAGAAGGCTAGCCTGAATCAGCACTAATCTGCCACCTAATTTAATCCTATAGGATGAGGTATCTTGCTGCATCTCTTCACCGGGTCTGTCGGGCACCTGGGCGCTGCGTTGATTTCTTGATGTTCCAAGGCCAAGTTCGCGTATTTTCAGAGTTAAGGTGGAATACCCAATCACTACTCCCTCTTCCTCGGTTAATTTCTCATGTATTCGCTGAACCCAGCCATCACAATCTTTATAAAGTTTAACGAGAAGGTCCGGATCCAACTCTACTTTATCCTTTCTCCTCGATTCAGGCGTTACACCCTTTTGTTTGATAATGTCACTCACTGTGCCCCGATTTACACGTAAACTTCGTGCAATCTTACGCACTGCCATCCCTTCCTTATGAAGACGATAAATCGCTGCTCGTTTGTCCTGACTTATCATGAAACTCCTTTATTGATCTGGAAAATATGTTCATTTGTCTTAAAATGCCCCCTGTCAAAACATTGGCCTGTGCATAGAATGAACCGGTTTTATACCGGTTGTCTTTGCTTTTGTTTATCACCCGGTGCATGTATTTTCGCGTAATCTCAAGATCCCTGAGCATCATCTGTTCAACTTGCGTGCAATCTTTTGCTTGCATAGATGTCTCTTTCAAGCGGCTCAATCCCCATGAGATATTGCCGTTTTTAATCTGCCGACGTATATCTTCTCCCCCTTTGAAATACCCGTTGGCCAGTATTTCGATATCACGAATGCTTAACCCTTTTCCGGAAACAGAACTTACAAATTCATCAACATCTTGATTGCTTATACCGTTCATACGTATGAACGACCGGATAGTGTACATATAAGAATAAATAGGAAACTTCCCGCTAAACACCTTATCCATAACCCGTTGACTCATTTGTCCAATAATGCCAACCCGCATACCTACCCAGCCTTTGCTCTTTTCCAGAAGACCGGCTATCTCTGAAACAGACATCTTATGAATGGTTTTCAATTCGTCAATCAATCGGGCCTGTTCCAGAATGTTGAGGCTTTTTGCATTTGCAATGCGCAACAGAGTTATGATCCCAAAGGCTTCATCTTCACCGAGACAATGGTACGGTACGATGCCAATACTCAGCTTTTTCGCACATCTATACCGTTTAAACCCATCGAGCAGAATCCGGCATCCAACTTCGGTTTCCACCCCAAGCAATGGATCTCGAATGCCATGGTCCAATATGGAGACCAGTAGCGCCTTCTCAATACCTTTTGACTTCAAACGGCAACGTTCATAACGCAAATCAAAACTGGAAATCTCTACCTGTTTTATGCCGCTGTTTTCTTGGTCATCATTCATGATGCCAACCATATAAATATTTGCAGGCCGCTGTCTATTGCGTCTTAAAAACAGGATGGTATTACTTTATCTATATCCTTAATAAATACATATAGTTATACCTGTAATGCGTCTTGAAATCACATTTCGATTACTCTGTTAATATCTTTAGTAATAACAAGGGATTATATCTATAATGCGTCTTGAAAACCGAAGTGGATTACTTTTCAGAAAATGCCGGTTACATTGTTCCGAATTCTGCCAAATATCTGTTCGGTCAGGTATTCGATTATAATCAAATTATCCCCACCTATTATGTTGTTAATGATGTCTCGGGGGAGATTCAGGTTAATCCGGCTTTTGGGTCCTGGCTTTGGATCTGCTTTAACATCTGATTGCATTGACTCCGGTGGAGACCTGCTGTCCTTCTCAAGTTTCTTATCCAAATAGTTGCTCTTGAAATATGCTGTATTCTTCTTGTTCCATTTTGCACAGTTTCTTCGATGCAATTCTCTACTGCACTTAGGACTGCAGGTCTTTTGTCTGCCAGCTTGTCGAACATCGGGTAAAAACCACTTGCGGCAGACGCTACAGGGTCGCTTCCGGGGTTTTGCATAAGACATTGTATTTTCTCCTTCAAGACATTGAATTTGAAAATACAATTAATATGGGTGGGATCAATGGTGGGGGGATAGTAGCAAGAAGGTCTTTTCTGAATGTTGGTGGTAGGTGGAATGATTTAGCTTAGTGTGGGTGGTATGATTTTGCTTAGCGCTATTGACCTATGATCCAGCTAATTGATTTTGATCTGACACATACTCAAGGGGTGGTGATTTGCCCCACCAGGGAACTCTGTTCGCAGATTACAGATGATATTAAAAAATTATGCAAATATGTAAAAGGTGCAAAGGTCGCTGCCGTTTATGGCGGCGCCAGTATTGAGAATCAGAGAAATCAGATCAAAAAAGGTGCTCAGATTATTGTGGCAACACCAGGGAGATTGCTTGATCTTATTAATAGAAAAATAGCAAAGCTTTCTAAAGTCTCATATGTGGTTCTTGATGAAGCGGATGAAATGCTCAATATGGGATTTAAGGAAGATATAGATGCCATTCTTGGAAATACGCCATCTCAGAAAAGAACCTGGCTGTTTTCCGCAACAATGCCCAATGAAGTTGCAAAAATTGCAAAAAGATATATGGAAAATCCAGTTCAGATAACCGTAGGGAAGAAAAATAGTGGCGCGGAAAATATTTTTCATGTGAATTATATCGTTAGGGAAAAAGACAGATATCATGCGTTAAAACGAATTATTGATGATTACCCGGATATTCATGGCCTTGTGTTTTGTCGCACGCGAAAAGAGACACAGGAAATAGCAGAGAAACTGATCAAAGACAGCTATAATGCTGAAGCCCTTCATGGTGACCTTTCTCAGGCAGTACGAGATAAAGTCATGAGCAGATTTAAAACCAAATCCATTCAGATTCTTATTGCAACAGATGTTGCTGCCCGCGGGATAGATGTTCAGGATATCACCCATGTCATTAACTATAAACTCCCCGATGAGGCGCAAAACTACACTCACAGGAGCGGCAGAACGGCAAGAGCGGGTAAATCAGGAACATCCATAGTCATCATCAATTCCCGGGAAAAAAGAAAACTTCAGTTTATAGAAAAAAAAGCAGGGGTTAAATTTAATTATGCGAAAGTCCCGGAAGGATATGCAATTTGTGAGAAACAGCTCTATTCCATGGTTAACAAAATAGTAGAAGTTAAAGTGGATCAGGAAGAAATCGGGCGTTTCCTTCCGCCAGTCTATGATACATTAAACGGTCTTACAAAAGAAGAGCTCATTCAAAAGTTTGTTTCAATTGAATTTAACCGCTTTCTTAATTATTATAAAGATTCCAAAGATATAAATGTATCCTTGAAAAAAAAGGAAGGTGCTCATCGTTATGCAAAAAAAGATCGACAACAAAACAATTTAGAACCTGGAAAATCGAAACGGTTTTTCTTAAATGCAGGATCTATGGACAATCTAAAAAAAGGCG
>JAFDHR010000268.1 GCA_019308645.1 Deltaproteobacteria bacterium | reverse complement strand
TGGTTCAGGGAAATCAGTACATGCTCAAGGCAGCACTGGACCTGAAGGAAAATGAGATCTTAAACCCTATAGTCCACCTCATGTATAGCCCTGATTTGTTGAGCATAGAGCTGCATACACAAATCGGAAGGATATTAGGGAAAAACCTGCGCCAAATCAGGGAAGCAATCGATATTGGTTTTAGCAGACAACAGGGCTTCGAAAATGATCTCCACGAGCACGGTGCCAGAATTACATCTTCCTTAGGAGAAAATGAGCCCTTGGTGATCGTTACTGGCAGGCATTATAACCTATTTGATGAAAAGCTGAATCTCAGGCTCGGGCAGAACCTGGCAAAAATAGGCTTAACAGCCATTCCAATGGACTTTATTGACATCAAGGATATTGATCTATCTGACTTCCCGAATATGTACTGGGGCTATGGTGCACAGATACTAAAAACCGCCAAATTAATAAAGCTCACACCGAAATTTTTTGGCCTTCATCTTACCAACTTCAGTTGCGGCCCGGACTCCTTTAATGAGCACTTCTACAAATACATTATGGGAGACAAACCCTACCTCATTCTGGAATTGGATGAACACAGCGCAGTGGCAGGTGCAATGACACGGCTCGAGGCATTTAAAAACGTAATACAATCTATGCAAAAAATGGAATCTATAGAATCTCAAGCCACCAAAGTTATTGCTATAGGAACCTAAAAAATGGAAAAAGTTACTCAATTAGACACCTTTCGGATCATCACTGAGCGGGTGGGAAGATTTAATGTCCAGGGAAAAAGATTACTGATTCCAGAGATGAATCCTTTCACCAGTCATCTTTTAGCGGGCACCTTCCGCAGCTTTGGAGTCAATGCATCCGTCATGGATACCTATGAAGGCCTCGATCTGGGAAAGAAATTCACATCGGGCAAGGAATGCTTTCCCTGTATAGTAACCCTGGGCGATATTCTTTATTTCATGGAAAAAGAAAGGGAGAGGCTTGGAGATAAATTTTATCCCGAGAATTATATGTATTTTATGCCCGAGGCGAGCGGTCCATGCAGGTTTGGTATGTATAACAAGTTACACAGGATAATCCTTGATTCCATTCCTGGTTTAGACAAGGTAAAAATTGCCACACTCAGCTCAGAGGATGCTTACGATCTCAAGGGATTGATACCGAAGGAAAAAATACAAGCCTTTAGGAAGGCTGGGTTTCTCTCCGTTGTAGTGGGTGATATCACCGACAGGTTGCTGTGGAGGGTACGGCCATATGAAAAAGCAGAAGGAATGGCAGATACCTTTATTCTCGATGCGAGAAATAGGATGGTTGAATCATTCTCCATGCACTCATCTAACGGAAATTTTTCTGCCATTCTTAGCGATCTAGAGAAAATCGTAAAGGAGGGAAGGAGTATCATTGACCTGACTATGCCAAGAAAGCCACTCATTGGTGCGGTGGGCGAAATCTATGTAAGGACACATGTAAAATCCAACCAGGATACCATTAGAACGTTAGAGAAATATGGGGCTGAGGTCGTAAACGCCTCTATAGGTGAGTGGATAAACTACACTACCTATGATCAGGTAAGATTAGCCAAAATTGCCATCGGGTTAAACCTTAAAAAATTTAAGCTAAAAGAGATAAAAAAATATCTCCTACAGTATCTAAAATATAATCTCACCCT
This sequence comes from Deltaproteobacteria bacterium, assembly GCA_019308645.1. The sequence continues at coordinate 3,086 of JAFDHR010000268.1, read as the reverse complement.
CTTCTATCAGTACATGCAACAGAGGAAGATGTACAAATTAGTAAGCAAATATATTGATATTGAAGAAGATCATAAAATAGGCCACTTAGAAAAGGTATTAAAAAAGACCAATACCTTCTCCTTTGCCATAGGTACCGAGGCATGCCTTAGCATCCCCTCAGCATTAGGACTTGCCAAAAGAGGATATAACGGAGTTGTAAACATATTTCCCTTTACCTGCATGCCAAGTAATCTGACTGCCTCCATTACCAAGCCCTTAATGGGTAAGCTTAATGTCCCCTATATTGATGTTTCCTATGATGGCTCATTTCAACCAGGCAGGGAGGCAGCCTTAAGGACGTTTATGTATCAAGCCAATCAACACTTTAAAATACACGGTAGACCTTAGATCAGACCTTGTAAATCTTTGCTACTTAAGGGGTAATTTATTGAACAATTAACTCCGATTCCATTTAGTAGTTAGGGTTCAGAGGTTCAAGGTTCAAAGGTTGACAGATTCATGATGCTTACCCAGTGCAGTAGCATCGGAAAAATTCGGTCAGCGATTAACCTGGAACCGTGAACCGTTCAACCCAGACCGACCAAATGTCCAGTTTTTATTCGATCCGTTATGAATAAAGGGGTTGAAGACCATATAAAAACCATTTTTAACGAGGCCTCTAGATGTATAAAATGCTTATAAATGCTGTAGATCCGGAAGAGTACCGGATTGCCATACTAAAGGATGGTGAACTGGATGAGTTCTACATTGCTACCTCTACAAGAGAAGAAACCAAAGGAAATATCTATAAAGGTGCGGTTGTCAGGATTGAACCATCTCTTCAGGCCGCCTTTATCAATTATGGAGCTGACAAAAATGGTTTCTTGACAATAGGAGAGATCCATCCTGAGTATTATGAATCGCAGGGATTCGTTTCAAATGGTAAATCAGTTCCTCAAATAGAAAAAGCACTCAGGAAGGGAAATGAGATTCTGGTACAGGTCACTAAAGAGAGGGAAGGAAAAAAAGGGGCATATCTCACCACCTACATATCTCTGGCAGGCCGCTATCTTGTCTTAGCCCCAGGGAGACCGAATAGCGGTATTTCTCAAAAAATAGAGGATGAAGGGGAACGCCAAAGGCTAAAATCCGTGATGAGTCAGCTTAAGCTGCCGGAAGAGATAGGATATATCGTAAGAACTGCTGCCTCGGGTCAGAAAAAACGCACAATAGAGCGAGATCTGAAAAATCTCTTGAGAATGTGGCAGGATATCAAAAAAAGGGCTGAAACGAAACCCACTCAATCCATTCTCTTTAAGGAAGAAGACCTTGGCCTGAGAACCCTGAGGGATTACTTTAGCGCCGAGGTAGATGAGGTGCTTGTTGACGACAAGGAAACATGGTTAGAGATAAGGGACTTCATGAAGGTTATATCTCCCAGACATCAAAAAAGGGTCAGACTCTACAAGGAGAAGACCCCTATATTCTCTGAATATGGAATTGAAAAACAGATCGAACAGATTTATAGTAATAGTGTTCCTTTAAAAAGTGGCGGCTCGATTGTGATCGACTCCACTGAGGCCCTGATTTCAATCGACGTGAATAGCGGCAGATCTAGGGGGTCCAGAGGGGTAGAGACCACAGCATATAAAACCAATCTGGAAGCAGCCAGGGAAATCGCCAGGCACTTGAGATTGAGGGATATAGGTGGTTTGGTAGTGATAGACTTTATTGATATGAAAGACCCCAAGCATATCCGGGACCTGATAAGACAGGTAAAAGAAGAAACCAGGAGGGACAGGGCAAAGATGAGTTTCTCCAACATCTCTAAATTTGGGTTAATGGAACTCTCCAGACAGAGATTGAGGCCATCAATAGAATCAAAAAGTTACCAGATCTGTGGATACTGTCAGGGTAGAGGCATCGTGAAATCTGTTGAGGCTACCGCAGTATCTTTCTTGCGCCAGATATGGCTTGGCGCATCAAAAGGTAATGTTGAGACAGTAACGTGTATGCTACCCAGTAATGTGACCAACTATCTGTTGAATAAAAAACGGGCAGAGTTAGCTGAGCTTGAAAAACGCTACGGGGTTAACATTGAAATTCAGGCAAATCCTAACCTATCCCCATGGGAAGGTGATATAAAGGTCACAGAGAAAAGTAAGTCAAGAGAGGCATAGGGATCAGCTCCGCTTCGCTCCACTATTGGAAAACTGGAATAATGGAGTAATGGAGTATTGGGTTTAAGGAAATTTATTGAGTTATGTAGCTATTGAGTTAATAAGATTTTTACGGTATAAGAATTGTATAAGTGTAGCGCGAGAAAACATGACATACATTTGAAGATCTTAGCGTTACGAACAATCTTGCGCCTGTAGCTCAGTTGGATAGAGCAGCGGACTTCTAATCCGCAGGCCGGGGGTCCGAATCCCTCCAGGCGCACCAGAACTATTAAGGGTTTAGCCATTTTGGTTAAATCCTTTTTTATGTTCATTTCCAATTTGCCCCTCACTTTGCCCCTCATCAACGGATATAAAAAAATAAAAAATATGAACTTTTTTCCATCTTTGATAGAATTTTATTTTAAATAAACTTGAATACTTAAACCTCATTTCTCTTATTTAGGAGTGGGGTTTTGTAACTTGGGGATGTTAAGTTAAATTTGCGGATAAGTATTTACAGGGATGCATATAATGAGTCATATAAGAGCTGTTTGGTATGGTGAGATTTAAAAGGATAGAGTGATAGGATTGTAGTTTAGATAAGCGAAACTGCTAACGAGGTTGTAAATATCACCGCACAATCACATATGAGGTCGGACCTACCATATATGCCTGTAGCATTTCAGGTAGCTTCCAAAAACCTCTCCTAGAGCGTTCATGGCCCCTCCGATACTTATAAATTTTGTAATTATCGTCAAATGTAAATGCTGCAGGGATACCATGCTCTTGCATTAATATAAAGGACGTACAATCGGTAATACTAAAGTCTTGCTCTAGGTGTCTATATAACCCAAGATCTTAAAATTTATGTCAAGTTTTATCACGCTGCTTTTTTAAGATAAACACCTGTATCAATTAATTGATCGATCTCCCTATCTACTCTA
>JAFDHR010000267.1 GCA_019308645.1 Deltaproteobacteria bacterium | reverse complement strand
GAGGAGCCTTTAGATAATACGGAATAACCATGCCGATAACCAGAGATTATTATGAAATCCTTGGTGTTTCCAGGGATGCAGATGAGGATACGATAAAGAAGTCCTACCGTAAGCTTGCCCTTAAATATCATCCAGACAGAAATCCTGGGGATAAAGAGGCGGAAGACAGGTTTAAAGAAGCCGCAGAGGCCTATGAGGTATTGAGGGACAGGGAAAAGAGGAACATCTATGATCTTTATGGTCATGATGGCTTAAAGGGAACAGGCTTTACAGGCTTTGGCGGTTTTGAGGATATTTCTTCTGCCTTTGGAGATATATTTGAGGATTTCTTTGGTTTGGGTGGAAGGCGCTCGAGGAAAACGAGAGCAAGAAAAGGCAATGACCTGAGATACAATTTGGAATTGACTCTTGAAGAGGCCTATAAAGGAAAAGAAGAGGAAATCGTTTTCGACAAATGGGAGTCTTGTGATATATGCGGAGGTACCGGAGTCAAGCCGGGAAGTGAGCTCCAGATTTGCCCTCGCTGTCATGGTGAAGGTGAGATTACACGTTCTCATGGTTTTTTTCAAATAAGAACAACCTGCTCAACATGCAATGGTACAGGCCAGGTTATAGTTGATCCATGCAGCAAATGTAAAGGCAAAGGAAGTGTAAAGGTTGAAAAGAAGGTCCTGGTAAAGGTACCGCCAGGGGTCGATAATGGTATACAACTGAGGATTAAGGGAGAAGGAGAGGCTGGAGAAAATGGAGGACCACCAGGCGATCTCTTTGTAGTAGTCTATGTTAAGGATCATGAATTTTTTATGAGGGATGGGGATGATCTTAAATGTCAGGTTACGATATCTTTTCTGCAGGCTGCCTTGGGGGCTGAGATATCTATCCCTGTCCTGAACAATAACGGAAAAGCAAGTATTACTATCCCAGAGGGGGCTCAACCAGGAGAGATTATCAGAGTTAAAGGTTGGGGCATGACAAGCCTAAGGAGGGGGAGGGGAGTTGGCGATCTCTTTGTTCAGGTTGTCGTTAAAATACCTACTAAGCTGAGCAAGAGACAGCGGGAATTACTGGTGGAGGTTAGTGAGCTCGAAGAGAAAAAGGTTATAGGGAAGAATAAAAATTTCTGGGGTAAAATAAAGGGGATATAGGACTGAGGACTTTTGAATTATGAATTTAGCGATTGAGGATTTAGCCGATGGATCAAAAACAGGTTGAATATTTTAAGGACTTGCTCCAGAGCCAGCTTGATGAGCTAATTGAAGAGGCTTATAAGACACTTAATGGAATGACTAATCTTAAGGATAATTTTCCTGACCCTACTGACAGGGCTTCCTTGGAGACTGACAGGAACTTTCTTTTAAGGATAAGGGATAGAGAAAGAAAGTTGATTGAAAAGATTAAAGAGGCCCTTGAAAGAATAGATAATGGTACCTTTGGAATGTGTGAGATATGTGGAAGAGAGATAGGTGAGGAGAGATTAAGGGCAAGGCCTGTTACTACCCAATGCATTGACTGCAAAAAGAAACAGGAAGCTCGAGAAAAGGCCAAGGGTTTATAAGGTAATCAGGTTGATATGAAAACAGCTTACCTTGATTGTTTTTCTGGTGTAAGTGGTGACATGCTCGTTGGATCCTTGCTTGATGCCGGCTTGTCCTTTGAAAAACTTGAAAGGATCATATCCGGGCTTAATTTAGACGGGTACACGATATCAGCAAAAAAGGAGGGAAGAAATAATATATTCGGGACACAGTTTCATGTTTCCCTTAAAGAAAAGCATCAGAAAGCTCGATATTTAAAGGATATAAAAGAAATAATTAAAAGAGCTGATATTCCTTTAGCAGTTGTTGAAAAGTGCATTTCGGTTTTTGAAAAGTTGGCAAAGACTGAAGGTGAGATACACCATATTTCGCCAGATGAGATACATTTTCACGAGGTTGGGGCAATTGACTCTATTATTGATATTGTTGCATCAGTTGGAGGAATTTATCTTTTGGGTATTGAGAAGCTATTTGTCTCAAGACTGCCTGTAGGAAAAGGAATCATAACAAGTGCCCATGGAAAGATACCGCTGCCTTCGCCAGCAACAATAGCACTTTTAGAGGGTATTCCTATCTATGATAGCGGTCAGGAAGTCGAAATGATTACCCCTACAGGAGCTGCTTTAATTACCTCACTTTGCTCCTCCTTCGGTCCTATGCCTTCAATGATTGTAGACAGAGTAGGTTACGGGGTAGGAAGCAGAACTTTGGCTGATAGGCCTAACCTTTTACGTATTCTGATTGGAAACGATATCGATAAACAAAGATCGGAGACGGTAGTAGTATTAGAGTCAAATTTAGATGATATGAGCCCGGAATTGCTGGGTTATTTGATGGACAGACTTTTTGATGCAGGCGCCAAGGATGTTACCTTTTCACATATCCAGATGAAAAAGAATAGACCTGGTATCCAGCTCCAGGTGATAGGCCAGTCTGAAGACAAGGATAGGCTTAGTAACATTATCTTCAAGGAGTCAACTACATTAGGGATTCGATTTAACTATAGTCAGAGGTCCATTTTAACACGGGGAGAGATGATGGTTGAATCTCCATGGGGTGAAATGAGAGTCAAAAAGGTTAGCAATCAGGGTGGAAAAACTGCACTTTTGCCTGAATATGAGGAATGCAGGAGAGTAGCAAAAGCTAATAATCTTGCCTTACGAGATGTGTATGCATGGGCAGCAGCCCTTTCAAGTGATCATTTAAAATAACCCTTTGGCACCACTACAATTCCTCTGGGCGTTACTGTAAAACGATTTCTGTCTTCTTTCGGATTATCACCGATTTTAGTGTTTGATGGAATCACATTATGTTTATCAATGATAGCCTTCTTGATCTTACAATTACGACCCACTACAACATCATCCATTATTACTGATTCCTCAACGGTTGCCCAGCTCTGAATAAACACATAATAAGAAATCACTGAATTTCTTACGATTCCACTTATTATAGAACCTGGGGCAACAATAGAGTCCAGGGCCTTACCTACCCGAAAGCCTTCAGGCCTTTCATTGCTAAAGACAAATTTTGCAGGTGGAGCTGGTATCTGATAGGTATTGATAGGCCAGTTTTTGCCATATAGATTAAAAGAAGGATCCAATCCAGTTAGATCCATGTTGGAGTTCCAATATTCATCCAAGGTGCCAACATCCCTCCAGTAGGAAGAATCATGGGTTCTGGATTCTAATATAAGCTTTCGCTCACCGTTTTCCAGTGTATGGTAGGCATAATCTTCGATTATATTCTTCTGCCGAAAGGGATAGGCGTATACCCTAAACTTAGGAATTAAATAGGGAATTATATCTTTACCAAAATCATCCTTATTGTTGGATTTGAGGGCGTTTAAGAGGATGTCAGTTTTAAATAGGTAAATACCCATGGATGCAAGCACTCGGTTGGGATCGCCAGGAATGGTCTTGGGATTTTCCTTTGGTTTCTCTTGAAAGTCATGGATGCGGTAGTCATCATCTACTTCAGCAATACCCATCTGAGGAGCCATCTCTTTCCCTAATTCAATGAGAGCAATGCTCAGATCCGCATTTTTCTCTACGTGATACCTGATGAAAAGGTTGTAGTCCATCTTGTAAATATGATCACCTGATAGGATCAATACATGGTGAGGCCTTGTCAGCTCGATGAGATAGAGGTTTTGTCGAATGGAGTCAGCAGTTCCCTGGTACCAGTCTCCGCTGATCCTTTGTTGAGGTGGAACAATTTTTAAGAAATGCCCAAGCTCCTGATTAAATATGTTCCAGCCATCTTCCAGGTGATCAGTGAGTGATTGGGATTTATATTGAGGCAGGATAATAATCTTGTAGAGCTCGGAGTTTATGCAATTACTAAGGCTCAGGTCTATAAGCCTGTAGATACCGCCAAAGGGAACCGCAGGCTTAGCCCTGTCCAGTGTAAGAGGCATGAGCCTTTTGCCTCTTCCACCGGCCATGATAAAAGTGAGAGTATTTTTCATGATTTCATTATGGTGAGGACGCCGTTATTTGTTATCTATAAAAAGTATGTGAAAAGGATGGTGGGATGTCAAGGGAAAAGCCAAGATGCCAACCTGCCTCAGTCAATTTT
>JAFDHR010000266.1 GCA_019308645.1 Deltaproteobacteria bacterium | reverse complement strand
CACAGATAAAATAGCCAAACTTCTGGGAAGACACCCTGTAGGTATGACATTCGATGCAAAAGACGAAACCCTATCCGATCTTTCTGACGGCAAATTGCATTTAAATAAGGAAGGGCTATATGGAATATTCTTGAAGACTGTTCCGAAAGCTGTCTGCAATTCCATAGAAAAACTATTGAATATAAAAAAAATATATGGAATCGGCTTCACAAAAGATAATGAGTTATTCGGAACTATTGTCATATTTTTAAAAGAAAATGCCGGTGAACTTAAGAATAAGCAAATAACCGAAGCATTTTTAAAACAGGCTTCCATAGCAGTTCAAAAAAGGCAGGCGGAGGAGGAACTAAGGTTATTTTCGCAAGCTGCTGAGAGTTCGCCTGATGGCGTAGCTATGGGTAATTTCGAGGGCAGGATTACCTATGTGAATGAAACATTTGTTAGAATGTTTGGCTATTCAAAAGAGGAGTTAATGGGGAAAGAGATTGCTTCCATCCACCCCAAGGATCAAATACCGAAATTAGAAGAGGCACTTAAGGCAACGATAGAAGGCGGTTGGACAGGAGAGTTGGTTGGCAAGAGGAAAAATGGTGAACTTTTTCCAATGGCAATATCCTCAACAGTAGCAATGGATGAAAAAGGGAGAATTATTGCGCATATGGCGAGTCACAGGGATATCACCGAGCGCAAGCAATCGGAGGAGGTACTGCGGGAGAGTGAGGAAAAGTACCGCTCCCTGATAGAGTCTACCGAAGATTCAATTTACCTGTTAGATAAGAATTGCAAGTATCTATTTATGAACAAGAAACATCTATCGAGGTTTGGCTTAACATTAGATAAAGTCGTAGGCAGAGCATACAGTGAGTTCCATTCCGAAGATGACACAAAAGAGCTTGTTGGGAAAGTAGAGAAGGTATTCGAAACCGGCAAATCACTATGGTATGAATACAGAAGCCAAAAAGACGGTGGATATTTTCTCCGAACTTTAAGTCCTGTTAAAGAACCAGACGGAAGTATGAAAGCTGTAACTGTGGTTTCAAAAGACATCACCCAACGCAAGCAGGCAGAGGAGGCTTTGAGGCGTTCAAATGAAGAACTTTTGAAAGAGCATAATCAAAGGATGATGTTATCAAAAAGCCTTATCGATCTTCTGGAAAAAGACCGCCGGCAGATCGCCATGGAACTTCATGACCACATTGGCCAAATCCTGACCTCCCTCAAAATGAACCTTGAAATGATACATGGGAAATTGAAGCCTGAACATGGGGAGCTGGGAACCCGGCTAACAGCAGCTCAAGAAAGAACAATTCAAGCCATAAAGGATGTTAGGAATATCTCTCGCGGGCTGAGGCCTGGCATGTTAGATGCTCTTGGTTTGGTCCCTTCCCTTCGGGACCTATTCAACGAAACTCAACAGCAGATAGATATCGAGATCCAATTATTTAGTCGAAATATTCCAAAACGATTCAATCCTGAAAAGGAGCTTGCCATATACCGCATTGCACAGGAAGGACTAACCAATATCATCAAACATGCCCAGGCTAAAAGAGTCTTTGTGAACCTGGTTAAGAAAAGCGGGGTCGTTTCGTTGAGTATTGAAGATAATGGCGTTGGCTTTGACCAAGCCAAGGCAATGAAGATCTCAAAAAAGAAGGGGCCGCTGGGGCTCCTTATAATGAGGGAGAGAGCAGTGCAACTTGATGGAGAGTTCACTATAGAGTCACAGCCCGGCAAAGGAACGCATTTGTTGGTGGAAATACCCCTTTGAATTGAATATTGAAAATTGAAAATAAAACGGCTACTTTTAAAAAGTCAGAATTTCGATTTTAAGCCCTTCTATCCTTTCAAAATGCCTCATGTTATAGGTAGCCACTGAAAACCCAAGGGAGAGTGCGGTGGAACCAATTATGAGGTCGTGGGCACCGATCTGAATACCTTTCTTAGCTAAATCAGACCATAGTTCTGCGTATATCCTGGCAATGGAAATCTCAAAAACATATATTGGAAACAGCTTGATAGCTTTCTCCATGTAAGCACTTCTTTTCAAACGTCTTATAGCTGAATCTGCTCGGTGCACACCGTGGAGGAGCTCAGAAACTGTGATTACACTGAGTCCAAAAATCTCTTCTTCTCGATTCTCTGTAAACTTATCAATTTCAAATTCTCGCCTCTCTGCTTCAATAAGAACACTTGTATCGAGGATTATTCCCATAAATCCCCCATTGCCATAAGAGGTTGATCTTTCGAGATATCTTCAAGATCTGACGCAAACGAATCCAGTTCCTCATCTAATCTTGGCAGTTTTTTCAGCAAGGCTTTAAGTTCGCCCAGTGTCTTAAAGTCTGTTTTTTCATCGATCGGCCTCATAGTAGCGACCGGCTTTCCACCTCTTTCAATAATATAATGAACGCCTTTGAATTTTATTGTATTTAATACTTCTGAAAAATCCCTTACAGCCCGGGTTGCGGATATTCGCTTTTCCATTCACCAACCTCCATGAATATATGATAATCCAATTTTACACACTCAGAACATTTTGTCAATGTGAATACATGAGACATCTTTAAAGGAAACGGAAGGATGAGGGAAGCGCAAAGGATATTGTCCAAGCGGGTTTATCGATCTACTGGAAAAAGACCGCATTTGTTGGTGGAGATACCCTTGTGATTGATGCCTGCCCTGGCGCGACTCCGCCGAAATTTGTTTGTTTCGTGACAAGTATTTAGAAGTAGAGTCCCGGACATCACGTTCATTAAAGCCAGGTCTGGGCCAGGGATTGGCGATTGTTGATTGAAAATAAAACGACCTAATTAGAAATATCTTGGAAAATGAATAGATTTAGGGCATATTTATAGTCAGACGGGATTGAATCCTAATCTATTCTCCCTGCAACGGATACTACTATGGATAAAACCAAAATCCTCATTGTTGATGATCATCGGGTGGTTATTGAAGGGATCAAGAGTGCCTTACAAGAGCATCCGGAATTTGAGGTGGTGGGCGAAGCTGTTGACGGCCTTCAGGCGGTAGAAAGTGCCAGGTCTTTGGGGCCCGACATAGTTATCATGGATATTTCAATGCCAAATCTCAGCGGTATAGAGGCCACTAAACAGATAAAGGAGTTTGACCCTGAAATTCGGATCGTCATTTATACCATGTATTCTGATAAAGAGTTCGTTATCGATCTTTTCAAGGCGGGTATATCCGCTTATGTCCTGAAAGATGACCCTTTAGCAGATCTGATTCTTGCTTTACAAGCAGTAAAAGGTGGCGGAACCTATTTCAGTACAATGGCCCCCACGGTTCTACTCAGGCATATGGAAGAACTGGAAGAAAAAACGGAGAGTACGGATTCTTATGATACCTTGAGTCAGCGTGAGCGAGAGGTTTTCCAGCTCCTGGCTGAGGGGAAGGCCATTAAGGAGATAGCCGGTGAACTGTTTATAAGCCCGAAGACCGTTGAATCCCATAAATACAATATCATGGAAAAACTACAAGCATCATCAGTCGTTGATCTTACCAAGATCGCTATCAGGAAAAACCTGATTGAGGTATAGGGATTTTCCTGATCAATACACTTCAAACCAAAACCACATCATTTAGTGTGTAGAATGGTAGTATTAAACAAGATATTGTGATCTGAAAACCGCCAGATAAATCTTTTGCCTGACTACGAATTTTTACCTCCATTTTTCTTTGTAATAACAGTTACTTACCCCCCCCTCAAATGTTAGACCTTTCATTTTCCAAGAATTCCCCATAAAAAACCAGAATCCTCCTGATTTACAACACTTAGCTATCTTTAATAGGCTAGCAGTACCTAATGCCAAATGCCCAATACCCACTACCCAGTACCAAACACGGAGTGTTTCGCATGAATGAAAAAATACTAATCATCGACCGTGAGCCGGATATCCGGAAAACCCTTGAAACCCTTTTGAGAAGAGAGGGGTATCAGGTCAGGAGTGCTTCAGGAGGTGAGGAGGCGATCGATACTCTTAAATCCGATCCATCTGACCTGGTTATTATGGATATCAACATGCCGGGGACAAATGGCCTTCAGGTCATGAGGAAGATTAAGAAACTGGATGAAGACATAGAGGTAATCGTCCTCACCGGTTCTGCAAAT
>JAFDHR010000265.1 GCA_019308645.1 Deltaproteobacteria bacterium | reverse complement strand
AATGGTCAAGTCTAATGATTGACCCGGTAAATATTTGCCGACTTGTTGGGTTATAAACCTTGCGCTTTCCCCCGAGATATCCTTTAAAACAGTATTTTCCTTATATCTTTTTCCTTGACTATCTTCGGTAGACACTTCCATTCTAAATGTAATTGGAAAACGATTAAATTGTCTTTTCTCGGATTTATTATTCATTTTTTCCTTCTGATTGATATCTATCGCTTGTGGTTACATTAGCCAGGGAAAGGCTGCCTTTCGAATGTGTTTTTTTGTTTAATTTTTAGAATTTCATCGATATTTTCTAGAAACACATCTACTATAGCAGGATCAAAATGCTGGCTACGCCCTTTCTTTATGATATCGCATGCAACTTCTACAGGAAAAGGATCTTTGTAAGGGCGCTTTGAAGTGAGGGCATCAAAGGCGTCTGCCAGGGCAACAATCCTGGCTGTCAGGGGGATAGTATCACCTGAGAGGCCGTGAGGATATCCTGTGCCGTTCCATTTTTCATGATGATAAAGTGCAATTTGTTCTGCAACCTTTAGGATTTCTGATTTGGAATGTGCCAAAATTTTTTCCCCAATTGTGGTATGGGTTTTCATGGTTTCGAATTCTTCATCTGTCAATTTACCCGGTTTCATTAAAATATCGTCTGGTACACCAATTTTTCCTATGTCATGCATAGGAGAAGCATAAAGGATATGTTGAACCTCCATGGGAGTGAGGCCACGTTTGTTGGCGATTAAAGCGCAGTATCGACTCATACGGACAATATGATCACCAGTGTCCTCATTTTTATATTCAGCCGCAAGCGCTAGTCGATGAATGGTGTCTAAGTAAGATTCCTGTAGCTCTTGATTAGCAGTTTTTAGCTCTAAAATAGTCTTGTTAAGGTCATCGGCATATTTAAAAAGTTGCTGCTTTGCAGTGTGCAACTCTTTAGCTTTTTCTTTTTTAGATTGATAGACCTCAGCAAGGTCTTTGGCATATTTTTGTAGTTGATTGATATTCGCAGATTCGGTCTGTGGGTTTTCTGTTTTCATCGTTAAATGCTGGGTACTGGAGACTGGTTAGTTTCCATTCTATGCCCTTCTTATCAGCCCAGTGTAATTATTCAATTCTTAGGCATTACTCCATAAACGGCTCTTCAGGCAATTTGTAAACATCCAATTCATAGATTTCTTTTATTGCTTATCCCAGTTTCAAATTTCTAGTTTCGAGTTTCAACCAACTATGCAAGCACCTCTTCTACCTTTTTTATCAAGGCTAAAGGACTAAAAGGCTTTCCAAAAAAATCATCAGCACCGGCATCAAGGCTTTTTTTTCTGTCAGTCTCAAGGCCTCTGCCAGTGAGCATGATTATTTTGCAGTTTTTTGTCTCTGGATCGTTCTTTAATATTCTAGTTGTTTCTATACCTTCGGTTCCCCGGGGAATTGCTATATCCATTATTATTAGATCTGGTCTCTCCCGCCTGGCGATTTCAATGGCCTTTTGTCCACTTTCGGCTTGGAAAATATCGTAATCATCTGATTTAAGAGTCATGTCCACAAGCTCTCTGATCTCCGATTGATCATCCACAATGAGAATCTTCTTCATATATTCACCTCTTGGCATTGGATTCTTGGTTCGTAATACTCTGCTCCTTCATTAAGGCATCTCTCCAGGGATTTCCTTTAAAATCTCTATTTGTTTAAGATCCTTTTGCCTCCATAATTAAAAGTCCGATCGATAGGATATTGCGTGTATATTTTCCTCGAAGAGGTTTCTTAAACAATGGGGTATTTCTAAATGAAATGGCCTTTTAAATTTTCAGTAATAAAAACAATCCGATAGCAGTATTTATATAGTATTAGTGAGTTAATTACGTAATAGCATCATTTTTGTCAAGCTTTGAATAATTGTATTTCCTTTTACTCTTTTTATCTTTCCTTACAACAACCTAATATCATGCCATATCTTTTATTGCTGATGCTGGATTCTGAATTTTTTATCTTATGAAGAGCGGCTATGTTCTTTTTTGAAATTTTGCCCTTATCAGAATAATAATCTCAGGTCTTTCAGGCTAACTGGTTTTCAAAATACTTTTTCCTCACTCAAGTGAAAAAGCCACTATTTTTTCTTGACATACAATATATAGCGTTTTATAATGCTACTTGTCACAATATGTTCTGATATGAGAATGAGTTTTGTTTTAATTTTTTGGAGGTTATTATGTTGGCAGAAATGGTGTTAGTGATAAGAGATGGAAATCTAATCCCAAACGCTGTAAAGTGGGATGATGAACTGATTAGTGATATTCTGATTACACACAATAAGATGAACATTGAGCAGGCAAAAGAAATAACACAATCCATGCGAGAAGATATGGAAAAGATGGGTCTTAATGAAATAAAACTCCCCTTATTTGAAAAAATAATAGATGCCAAGATGTTAGAGTATGGCATGTCAGAGACAAGCCCAATTCATCTGAATCACTTATCTTTTGAAAAGCACAGAAACTTCCCTCTTTCTAGTAATGCCCACAAGGTTCTTAAAAAAAGGTATCTTAGAAAGGATGCTAATGGCGATACGGTTGAAACTGCGGATGAGATGTTTAGAAGGGTAGCTCATCATATCGCAATGGCTGAGAAAAATTATATGGGAGAAGAGCAGGCCCGAAAAATGGAAGAGGCATTTTATATGGTAATGGCTGAATTAAAATTTTTGCCTAATTCTCCCACCTTAATGAATGCAGGTACAGAATTGGGCCAGTTAGCTGCGTGTTTTGTTCTCCCGGTAGAGGATAGCATGGAGGGTATCTTTGATTCTTTGAAACATGCTGCCCTTATCCATAAGTCTGGCGGGGGAACCGGTTTTTCCTTTTCCCGGCTAAGACCAAAGGATTCTCGAGTAGGGACAACGGGTGGAGTGGCCTCAGGCCCTGTCTCATTTATGAAAATATTTAATACAGCTACAGAGCAGGTCAAACAGGGTGGAACCAGAAGGGGAGCAAATATGGCTATATTAAGGGTTGATCACCCAGATATAATGGAATTTATATATAGTAAAAAGGATGACAAAGAACTCATTAATTTTAATATATCTGTTGCCCTGACCGAAAAGTTTATAGAGGCATTAAAGAATAAAACAACTTATCCACTGATAGACCCTATGAATGGGAAGGAGGTGGGTTATTTAGATGCAGCTGATGTGTATGATAAAATCATACAACAGGCCTGGGAGAACGGGGACCCCGGTGTTATCTTTCTTGATCGAATAAATAGAGATAATCAAACTCCAGAAATTGGCGAGATTGAGTCTACTAATCCATGCGGGGAACAGCCCCTTTTGCCTTATGAGGCCTGTAATCTTGGATCCATAAATCTTGCAAAGTATGTAATCCACGAAGACGGTAATCCAAGAATTGACAAGAAGGCATTAGGTGAAACAGTTTGGTTAACCATACGTTTCCTGGATGATGCAATTGATATGTCAAATTATCCCTTGGAGAGGATTTCCGAGATGGCCCGTCACAATAGAAAGATAGGCCTGGGAGTAATGGGATTTGCAGACATGCTCTATCAGATGAGCGTTCCCTATAATAGTGACAGAGCTCTGGCTCTTGCAGAGGACATTATGTCTTTTATACAAAGTGAGTCAAGGAAGGCAAGCATTGAATTGGCCAAAGAGAGGGGAGTGTTTAAAAATTTTGAAAAAAGTATCTTTAAGGATAGGCCTGATTGTCATTATAGAAATGCCACTACAACAACGATTGCCCCAACAGGAACGCTGAGTATCATTGCTGGCTGTTCCAGTGGTATTGAACCACTCTTTGGACTGAGCTTTATAAGAAATGTTATGGATGATGAGGAATTGATAGAGATGAATCCTTATTTTGAAATGATTTCCAGGGAAAAAGGTTTTTACACGAAGGAATCGATGGAAAGGTTAGCCAAAGAAGGCACTTTAAAACATATAGAAGAGATCCCATCTGATATTAAGGAGGTTTTTGTAACTGCCCACGACATAAGCCCTGAATGGCATATAAAGATGCAGGCGGCGTTTCAGAAATACACTGATAATGCGGTATCAAAGACGGTTAATCTGCCTCATGATGCTACCCCTGCTGATGTAGCGAATATTTACAATCTG
>JAFDHR010000264.1 GCA_019308645.1 Deltaproteobacteria bacterium | reverse complement strand
TCTTCATCACCTTCTTCATGCTCTAAAAGATACCTTCCATATTCAACGACCCGCAGGGTATGTCCCCAGTCACCGTTCCTCCCTTTTTCGAGCAAGGGTTTTACGGTATCCTTGATGCTGTTCTCAATCGCTTTATTCATTAGTACTTACGTGGTTATCAGATTTCTCTATATAATCGGGACAAGAAAGCCAAAACATTTATTCTGAAAGCAGTTACATTCATTAAAGTATTTCCATTAATGCCCTAACAACTGCATTTGCAAATTCATAGGTCTCCAGGTCGGCGTCAACTTCTCTTACCTCAATATCAGGCCTCAAATGTTTTTTAAGTTGAGCCACAAACACCTTGTCTGCCTCACCATCGTAAAAGGAGCTCCCTTTCTTATCAACTGATGACCATCCACCTAAAGGAATGACCACCCTGACCGGACCGCGAGCCCCGTTCAATTTTTCTGCCATGGTATCCGCCACCTTTGCTAACTCTTCGTAAGATAATCTCACAAATGTGCGGACAGCATCATAGTCATATTTTTTCCGAGATGCATACTCCGGCTTATACTTGCGCTTGAGAGGAGATCCAAAATTAATTCCACACGGCGCAATAATTTGCGGTATGCCCTTTTTGCCAGCTGCTTCAAGCCTTGTGGGGCCTGCTGCACGACTGAAACCGAAAATCTCTTCGCCTACTCCACCTGGAGCAAGATCAATCACAGCGCCAAAAATATCCTGGCGCTCTATTATTTCCTCCATAGCCCTGTCACCTATGCCAGCAGCCGAAAAACCAATGACCTGATATCCCTTCTGCTCAAGCTTTTTTCTAATATTTACTGAACACTCCTCACAGGGCCCAAAATGTGTCATTGCTATCAAAGGTTCCCCTTCTTCAGCGGAAAAAGATACTGGAACACGAGATGAACCTTCTACCATTCCGCAAATGGCACCGGCAGCCCTGGCGAGCACATTGTTCATCATAATACTAAGCCCGGCGAATTCCACCACAGAGTGCATCAGAGTTATGTCTGTCGTTCCTATATACCGTGAAGCAAGCCCGGGAAGCGCCGCTGTGCTGGAGACAGCAATTTTTGGGATTCCAAAGGGCAATGACTTCATAATACTTGTTGCCATCCGAGTACCTGTAGTGCCACCTATACTTATTACCCCACTCAACTCACCATGTAAAAACAGTTCATTAACTTTTTCCCTGGCCCCGTCCACCATTACCGGCATTCGTTTTCCTCTGTCGGATATGCCTGCTACCTCCTCAAAACTCTTACCGCTGGCCAGAATAATCTCTTCACGGGTAATATCACAGCTCCCCTGAGCTTCACCTAACAAACCCATATCAAGGATTCTGGCCTGATGACCACTTAATTTTATCTGCTGCCTCAGAAACTGAGCCTCCTCCCACTTCTCTTCAGCCATTACCAAGATGATTATCACTTCATTCATTTAAATTATTACTATCCTTTTTGTAACTATTCAGCCACCAAGCCTGCCCTGGCGCGAGTGACTTAGAATATATTGCAACTTATATAATATCTATTTATATTAATTAATATAGCTAAGCATTGCATGACAGGTCTGGGCCAGGGGCACAAAGACCCAAAGAAGAAATAAATATTATTGTATAATGTAGTTTTTTCATTAATGAGCCTTAGGCTCATCAATTTCAACTCCGATTTATCGGGATTGAAAAGGCTATTATTAAGAATAATTCTATAATCTTGGTGTCTTGGTGTCTTGGTGGCAAAATACCTGAGTAGTTACTCTTTTTTTATTTTTTTGTCCTTGACTCACTCGCACAAGACTTTAGAGGAGAATATCATCCTTGCATATACTCCACAAATTTTTCCATACTGCTTGATAAGCACTGCTCTATATCACTGATATAAGAGGCGGGATAGTCATCCGGCCAAATCCAGATTCCTGTTTCTTTATCAATATTCGGAAGCTTCATGGAATCCCCAATGTCTAAATCTGACTGGTGAGGCCCAAAAGCAAATTCTTTAAAGGTAAATACCTTTCCCGATGACTCAGGGTAGGTAGCGAGGATTTCATCTCTAATTCGCCGATCAATAGCCAGAATCAATCCTGTCTCCACGATCATATTTTTGCTTATTTGTCTGGAGCGGTATAATGAAATATCTATCCCTCTTTGAGCCAGATAGTTTATAGCATATATATTGGGGCTTTTGCCAAAATGAGGGTACTCGAATACAATCCCATGTTTACTGGCATGCTCAAGATAAGCCCTGGGAAATATACCTGCAGATCCGATGCTGACCTTGTCTAAGAGTTGAAGATGCGTATCTTTGAGCGTATGTCGGAGAAGATTTTCTGCTATCACACTCCGTTCCCGGTTGCCGCAACAGACGAAAAGAATAGATGGTGTACTGTTACTCCTCCTCTTATCATTCACTGCCAATTATTCCCACCTGCCGAGCATTATATTGTGCCTTCTTCTTTAAGTTTATCTGTAATCATTTTGACCATTGTCTTATTATCTATCTTGCCGCTTTCACCCACAAGGGGAAGGGCATCCAAAACCTCCAGCCTTTCAGGAAGCTTAAACGCGGCGATTTTCTTACTTTTCAGGTAGTCAACCATCTCCTCAAAGGTAAATTCCACACCCTCCTTAAGAGTAACAAAGGCGCACGCCCGCTCGCCCATTTCCGGATCTGGCATAGGAACAACAGCGGCATTGGTAACCTTTTTGTTTGAAAGGAGGTAGTCTTCAATCTCTCTGGGATAGATGTTTTGCCCACCACGGATAATGATATTCTTTTTCCTTCCCATTATTTTCAGATAGCCATCGCCCATAAGTGTGACCAGATCACCGGGAGTGGCAAAACCGTTTTCATCGAAGGCCTCGGTCATGGTCTTTTTGAGATCCTTAAAATAACCGATTGAGTTGCCTGGTCCTTTAAACCAAAGCGTACCTACCTCTCCCTGCTTTACTGGTTTTCCTGAATCATCCAATATCTTTACCTCGATTCCCGGATGCAATCTACCAACAGTAGTGTACCGTTGCTCCTCAGAAGCATCTATTGGCACTCCGGATATTGATCCTGTATCCTGTGTACCATATGTCCCGAGTATCGGGCAGCCAAATCTCTCTTCAGCCTCTTTGGCCAAGGGCGGAGGCAGATAGCCACCGGCAGTCTTTATGATGCGTAGAGAAGACATGTCATATTTATTAATAGGTAACTCCATTAGTCTTGCTAACTGTGTCGGCACAAGGGCGATTACTGTAGCCCTCTCCTTTGCCATAAATTCAAGTGTTTCCTCTCCCCGATACTGATACTCTAATGCAATCTTAGCTCCACCTACCGGAGCAGTGACATAGGCTGGTGTACCTCCTGCCGCTCCAGCGAGTGGTGCAATAGCAAGAATGCAATCCTCAGGACCAAGGTGCCAATTCCTTACGTGGGATTTTGCTGTCCATATCTCGCGAGCCGCGATCCTATGCTCAATGAGTTTGGGAAGTCCGGTAGTACCTGTAGTTGTTATCAGAAACCCTACTTCTTCTATAGCATCCAGTTTTCTCGCTTCAAGCTCAATACAATCATATTCCTGCTCATAAGGATATTCCATTATCTCCTTCAGGGAAATACAGCTTTTAGGAATGTCTTCTCCAGCAATAATAATATGTTTCAGGTGTGGCAAATCGACCTGGAGTTCCTTTACCATCTGGTAATGGTCAAAATTGCGGTACTTATGAGGAATAACAATACCTACTGCCTTTGTGCGGCTTGCAATTTCTGCCAATTCAGTTTGACGAAAGGTAGTCATTTCTGGAATGGACAAGATCCCTGCCTTTTCGCAGGCAAGACGCACCAAGACTTGTTCAATACAGTTAGGTAACTGTATCATTAAGCTGTCATCCCTATTCAGCTTTATGTTTTTGATCAGGCTAAAAGCAATCCTGTCTATTTTTTGCTTGGCTTCTGCCCACGTGAGCCTACTGCCGAGAGAATCTGCCAAAGCTTCTTTGTTGGGCCATTTTCTGGCATTTCTATCCCAATAATCAGGGAGAATGGTTTTGTCCCAATACCCCTTGTGCAAGTATCTCTGTATTTCTTCCGGGTCATAGCGTACTGGTTTCATATCGAAACACCTCCACACAATATATT
>JAFDHR010000263.1 GCA_019308645.1 Deltaproteobacteria bacterium | reverse complement strand
TCCCCCCCTCCTCCAAAAATCCCCTCAAACACGCATCAGGGCTGGGATGCGCATCATTGCCTATAATCGTATATGCCAGGGCAGGGCAGTTGCCGGTGCAGTAGTTGATGTAAGGGCAGTCTTTACAAAACTCGAAACTGCTTAGGGGAATGGCGCTTCGCTCTCTGAGTCTCTTGAGCTCCGGATGATTCTGCCAGATCTCTTTGAGATCGTCTCTGTTGATTCGGCCCAGCTCGATATGGCTCATCTGAATACACGGAACCATAACTCCGTCAGAACGCACCGCGATTTTGCTCATAGGTCCACTACAGCCGGTGAGATGACCTCGCCCCGGCATTGACTTTTGCCCATCACGGCGCGCCTGTTCCATCTCAAGCCATGACTTCGCCTCGGCAAGAGGCCCTGCATCTGCACTGATACGACCGTTATATTTTTCATTAAGTCTCAAAAGGGCCTCCATTGCAAGGGAGCGCTCCTGAATGGTGAGTTGTACATCCTCGACATTGTAACGGCACAGGCCCATAAAGGAAGCTGAGTTGGTGGAAAAGCCCGAAAGACCCATATCTTCCAGAAGAAGTCTGGCAATAGCAGCAAGGTCATGCACATTGTATTTGTGGATAGTTACCCGGACACTCGCAGAAATACCTTGTTTTTGGAGGATCTTGATGCCTTCCAGGGCCCGAACAAAGTTGCCGTCTCCCCTGCAGGCATCGTGAGTTTCTGGCGTTGATCCATCGATCGACACCTGAACGCTGTCACATCGTCCGGTGGAGGCTAAAAAAGCGGCTATCTCATTGGTGATCAAGGTTCCATTGCTCAGGATAGAAAATCTCATGCGATTGCGCACGATCCCCTGAATGATCTCTTTGAGATCTTTTCGGAAAAATGGCTCTGCACCTTGGAGCGTTACGTCCATGACAGAACATTTTCCCAGTTCATCGAAAAACTCGAGCCATTTTTCAGTTGGAAGATCTTGTTCCACATCCCCAGCACTGGTGAAATGACTGCAGTAGGTACACCGGAGATTGCATTGACCCGTGATAGCCAGATCCACTGACCTGGGTGTTTTCATTACTTTCATTTCCATCTAAGTCTCTTGGATCTCGTAGCTTACAAATTTCTTTTTGATAAGTTCTTGGATAAACTCTTTAATCTGGTCATTTGCTTCATTTGGGACATTATCGTAAAGATCACGAACCTCATTTTGGATATCTTGAATCGCGTGATAACTATCAAGACGTTTCCACACAAATACACCCATGGGATTGATACCGAGGGCATCGCCGGTATCAGGGTCAAAGAGAATGGCCCAGTCGTCAAACTCCTCACGGAGCACCACCAGAGGATTTGCTACAGGCTTATTATAGTCATGCATGGCTCTATTTGCCCCCTTTATATAAAATTACCTGTAAGTATAATAAAAAAGCGCGTAAAACTCTAATAAAAGATAGGAGAAGGTAAAAAAACTTGTTTAAACCTTGAATAAGGGCCAATCTATTGCCTTTATAGGAGGTATTGGGCTCTTTTCTGTTGTTAATAAGATGGATTGAGTTTAATTCGAAGCGAAGTATTGAGGCTCAATGTCATAGTAGTTCGGCTTGAATATAATATTATTTGCCAAGGGATAGTCTTTGTTAGGTTCAATATAATGCCATTATGTAGATGATGCGTTGAAACTATGAAGAAGGGATATGCTCTAGGGATGAAAAATCTCGATCTGAATCACTTATCAGTAATTCCTTGAACGCCCTCTGGCCGGTAAATACCATGGTTACCTGAGGGTTGGCCTCGTTACAGGCCTCAATTGATTCAAAGTCCCTTAACGATCCCCCTGGATGAACAATGGCCCTGATGCCCTCCTTGATGGCCACATCCACCCCGTCTCTAAAGGGAAAAAATGCATCGGAAACCATGGTTGCACCTATAAAGCCGCTATATGTGCCTGTAGTGTTTGAATTGCAGGTAATTGAAAATAGAATCTTGCATTGGCACATTTAATGTGCTACACTAATAATGTGCTGATAAACAAAGGTAAAGGATAAGTCGTTATGGGCAATATAACTTTAAAATTGGATGATGATCTATTGGCCAAAGCTAAAAAGTTGGCTTTTGAAAGAAATATCTCAGTTAACGCAATTGTAAGGGAGAAGCTAAAAGAATTTGTCCAGTTGGATCAGAAAAAGAGAGATGTATTACAAGGCCTGGAATCCTTTTACAAGAGAACTAACGCAGTGATTGGATCTGTGAGCTGGAATCGAGATGAGATCCATGAAAGATAGAATATTTCTTGATACCAACATTTTTATCTACGCTATTGATAAATCCCCTGGTGAAAGAAAAAAGCAAAATGTGGCCCAAGAGTTGATAAGAAAAACTATTCAGAAGGAAAGTGGTCTTATTAGCATTCAAGTCATGCAGGAGTTTTTCAATATCTCTACCAGGAAGATTCAAGTACCCTTATCAGTCGATAATGCTATTGAATATCTTAAATATATCGCTATAATGGAAATTGTTGTTTCTGATTTTGAAATGGTTGTTTTAGCAGCGCGACTAAGTGAGCAATATGAGCTTTCTTTCTGGGATTCCATGATAATTCAGACTGCCCTTGCTGGAAATGCCACGATGATTCTCTCAGAAGATATGCAGGATGGTATGATGATTGAAGACCTAAAAATTGTCAATCCATTTTATCATATAAATGCCTTCTAAATAGTGAAACATACAAAATACCTTTAGCCATTTGCGCGATGGTTTTATCGTGAGTAAGGTCCCTCAAATAGTATAGCATGCCTTAATCGAAAAAGTTTAGTTTGGTGTGATACCTGAGTGTGTTAGAAAAAATAATATATGGCATAACCAATAGAATCAGGTGTGTCCTTTTAATTTATAACTAAATTTTACAAGACTTAATCTTTCCTTTTTTTCTTACCTAACTTTTCCTTTATAAAGTATGAAATTTTCTTACAGTAAAAAAATAGTTGTAAGGTTGACGACTTCGTAAAAAGTCGGATTTAGTGAACCTGCCCGCCGTCTGGCAGGCGGGTGTGTCATTTCGACCAGAGGGAGAAATCTTGAGTTTTCAGCATGTTACATTGGTAAGATTTCTCGCTTCGCCCCGCCTGCCAGACGGTGGGCAGGTCGAAATGACATGTTATTGAGACTTTTTACGGGTTCATCAAGGTTTGAGTAAAAAAATTTTGCCTGTCAATGAGAGAGAAACAAAGATATTTTCAGTGTTTAAATGCCCTTTGGCCGGTAAATACCATGGTTACCTGAGGGTTGGCCTCGTTACAGGCCTCAATTGATTCAAAATCCCTTAACGATCCCCCTGGATGAACAATGGCCCTTATTCCCTCCTTTATGGCTACATCTACCCCGTCTCTAAAAGGAAAAAATGCATCAGACACCATGGTTGCACCTATAAGACCACCATGTTCTGAAGTAGTTGCCTTATCAATCTCTTCCTTTGCTGCGGCATCCTTTTTTCTTTTATTTATCTCGACTTCCAATTCTTTGTACGCGATACCGAATTTGGTAAAACAGAGGGCGTCTGCATACTTCGTATAGGCCTTATAAATGGCTATTTCCGCCACGCCTACCCTGTCTTGCTCTCCCGTGCCAATGCCAACTGTTACCCCCTCCTTAACATAGATGACCGAGTTGGATGTAATACCCTGTTCCACCTGCCAGCCAAAGAGCATATCAGCATATTCTTCTTCTGTGGGATTCCTGGCAATTTTGTATAGTTTTCCTTTATACTCCACTGAGGCCAGTTCAAAATCATCTGGTGATTTTATTTTATTTATAGGCGATTGCTGTAGTATTATTCCCCCGTCAATAAGGCTTTTAAAGTCAACGAAACGTTTCTCCGTATATTCGGCTAATCTATCAATTTTGCTGATTTTGATAATCCTGAGATTAGAGCTTTTATGTAGCATAGATATAGTTCCATCTTCAAACGCAGGTGCGACTACAACCTCGAGATAATTATTGCTAATTAATTGGGTGGTCTCTTTATCAAGAGGCCTATTAAAGACTGCACAACCACCAAAGGCTGCTATTCTATCTGCCATATTTGCCTTTTGATAGGCATCGGCAATACTTGAGCCATAGGCCACACCACAAGGATTATTATGCTTAACAATTACCACGGCCGGTTGTAGGGAAAGGTATTTTATTATATTAAGGGCATTGTCTATATCCGTTAGGTTAATTTTTCCTGGATGTTTCCCACTCTGGATCAGGTCTTTTTCAGTTATGGCTGAGACCAGGCCTTTCCCTGATTCAATAAATTGACATTCACCAAGTGTGAGGTTTCCATTTATCAGCTCGTAAAGGGCAGACTCCTGGCCCGGATTTTCTCCATACCTGAGGCCTTTCTCAATTAACTCCCCTGAAGTTTCATCAGCTATTTTCCAGGTCCTTTTTTGGTAGATGAGTTTTTGATCTCCAAAATCCATTGTAATCTGGGGAGGAAAATGGTCATCCATCACCGTTTTATACATCTTTTTTAATTCATCAGACATGTCTTTACCCTTTATTTGTTATATGTTGTCAGTTGTTTATTGTCCATTGTCCGTTGGTTTCTTACCAATTGATTTGAGATACCTGCCCGCCATTGCGAGCTCAGGCGAGGCAGGCGGGAGCACTTAATTTAGGAGTTAGTTCCCCAATGAATTTTTTGAATAAATCTATAGTATAGTCATTTCATTTTGCTGCCTTGCAAGTATTCGTCAAAGGGTTGCGGTTGCGCGGCTCGTTTCGGTGCTCTGTTTACGTCAAACGGTTTTGAAAAATGACGCAACCAATAGCCGTTAAACGTAACGAGTCCCGATAACAGCGGGATAACCGATAGACCGTAGACGTTAACTTAACAACGGACAACCGACAACAGTCAACTGACAGATTGATGCCTTTCTATGTATGCGTATGCATTGTGATTGTGAATGGATTCAAAATTTTCTGATTCAACGGCAAACCATGTTATATTTGTATCATACTCAAGTTTCTTGGCTATATCCCTGACAATATCCTCTACGAATTTAGGATTTTGATATGCCTTTTCAGTTACATATTTCTCGTCCTCTCTTTTTAACACAGAATATATTTCGCTGGATGCAGCCTCCTCTACTAATTTAATGAGGTCCTCTATCCATACAAACTTTTTAAATCTAACCTGCAATCTGACCTCTCCTCTCTGGTTATGGGCACCAAAATCACTTATCTCTTTTGAGCATGGGCAGAGGGTGGTAATTGGCACATTTATCATAATTATTAGATCCTTCTCTTTGTTCAGATTGCCTTTAAATGTGCATTGATATTCCATCAGGCCCTGGCTATGTGTAACAGGGGCACTCTTCATTATAAAGTATGGAAAGGATATTTCTATATGCGCGCTTTCAGCATTGAGCCTTTTTTTCATGGTTGAAAGAATATCTGAGAAATTCTGAATAGAGATACTCCTATTGTGTTCATTCAGAATCTCAATAAGCCGGCTCATATGTGTGCCTTTATAGTCCTTGGGAAGGTTAACATACATGTTAATCGAGGCTACAGTTTGTTGGCTTTTTATTTCTTTGTCTCGAACCGTTATTGGGTAGCTGATACCCTTTATTCCAACCTTATCTATACTAATGTTACGATCATCTTTTTGATTTTGAATATCTATCATGATAAGTGCCTAAAGTGAACTAAAGTGCCTAAAGTTAAGGAATTCAAGATTGATGAACTCGTAAAAAGTCCCATTTCCCCTCCCCTGGTGCTGACTTTTACCCATACGTAAGACCGTTGCTTATGGGCTAGCCCTCGTGTTCTGTAATGATTTAGACATAGCAAATCCCATGGCGATATCTTGTAGGCGCTGAAGCCCCCGC